>JACRNN010000077.1 GCA_016234955.1 Deltaproteobacteria bacterium
CCTGGGCATCCAGCTCGAGAACAGGACGACCGACTACAACCGCTTCCAGGAAAAGATGCTCAAGGGGAACTTCCAGTTCTTCTGCTGGGGGTGGAACGCCGATTACCCGGACCCCGAGAACTTCCTCTTCCTCCTCGCGGGGGCCAACAGCAAGGTGTCTTCCCAGGGCGAGAACGTCTCCAACTACAGCTCCCCGGAGTTCGACCGGCTCTTCAAGGTCATGGAGAACATGGACAACTCCCCGGAGCGCCTCAAGGTCATAAGGGAGATGCTCTCTATAGCGCAGAGGGACGCGCCCTGGGTCTGGGGGTATCACCCCGTGGCGTTCACCCTGTTGCACGACTGGGTAGGCAACGTCAAATCAAACGCCATGGCCAACAACACGATGAAGTACCTTCGGATAGACGCAAATCCGAGGGAGAGGCAAAGAGAGGCGTGGAACAGGCCCGATCTCCGGCCGATATGGGCGATAGCGATAGTCCTCGTCCTCGGCTCCATACCGGCGATAATCTCCGTCATAAGGAAGAGGGCCGGCAGGCGCAGGCGATTCTCCGGCCCGACGGGGCCGGGACAAAGGTAACGACAGATGCTCTCATACATAATAAGGCGCATACTCTACGCAATACCGATCATCATCGGCGTGAACGTGCTGACCGCGCTCCTATTTTTCTACGTGAACACGCCTGACGACATGGCGAGGAAGATACTCGGGGAGAAGAACGTCACGCCAGCGGCCATAGAGAACTGGAAGAGGGACCACGGCTACGGCCTGCCCTCTTTCATAAACGCGAAGGAGCGCGGGGCGGCAAGGCTCACCCAGACCATATTCTTCCAGAAGTCCGTCCCGCTCCTGTGGCTCGACTTCGGGAGGTCGGACAGGAACAACATAGACATAGGGAGCGAGATACGCACGAGGATGTGGGCGAGCCTCGCCATAAGCCTGCCGACCTTCGCGCTCGGGGTCTTTGTGGAGATAGTCTTCGCGATGGCGCTTGCGTACTTCAGGGGCACGTACCTCGACCTCTGGGGCGTCGTGCTCGGGGTTGTGATGATGTCGGTCTCCGCGCTCTTTTACATCATCGGCGGGCAGTACCTCCTCGGCAAGGAGTTGAAGCTCTTCCCCATATCGGGCTACGACCACGGGATATATTCGATGAAGTTCCTTGTTCTGCCGGTGGTCATCGGGGTCTTGAGCTCGGTGGGCGTGGGCATCCGGTTCTACAGGACCGTGTTCCTCGAGGAGACCGGCAAGGACTACATACGCACGGCCAGGGCCAAGGGCCTGTCCGAAGGCGCGGTGCTCTTCAAGCACGCGCTGAAGAACGCCATGATACCGATATTGACGAACGTCGTGGTCTCCATCCCGTTCCTCTTCTACGGGTCCCTCCTTATGGAGACGTTCTTCGCCATACCGGGGCTCGGGAGCTTCACAATAGACGCCATACAGTCCCAGGACTTCGCCATAGTGAGGTCGATGGTCTACCTCGGCTCTCTCCTGTACATAGCCGGGCTCATACTGACGGACATAAGCTACACCCTCGTGGACCCGAGGATCAGGTTCGAGTAAACCAACGGCCGCGGGCCGTGAAAGGATAGAGGGCGGAGGGCGCGGGCGCGCCCCGCCCCCACAGTACCCCGGACATGCCGGTAATCCTATCAACAGACCTCATAGTCTACTTCCTCGTCGCGATGATAGTATACTTCTCCGTCGGCGTAAGGAGGGAAGGGACCCTCAGAACGGCCTGGCATGAGCTTAAAAGGAACAGGCTCGCCATGGTCTCGATGGCTATACTCGCCGCATACCTCGGCGTGGCGCTCCTTGACAGCATACGCTACAGGGACGCCGTTGTTGACGCCGACGGCGCGGCGGTGAGATCGGCCCAGGGCTCGGCCGTATACAGCCCGCAGGCATTGAGCCTGCTTGACAGGGCGTTCGCCGGCTCAAGGCTCAATACCGAGAAGACCTACTCGGCCCCGTTCGCCGCCCATCTCTATACGAAGGAGTCCATCGAGCTTGCCGACGGCACCGTGGTGCGGGGCTTCCAGGAGCTCAAGCGCCCGGGGAGCCACTGGCTCGGCACCGACAAGGTCGGCAACGACGTCTTCTTCGCCGCGCTCAAGGGTGTGCGCACCGGCACGGTGATAGGGGCCGGCACCACCATCGTAATAATCCCGTTCGCCATATTCTTCGGCGTCATAGCCGGGTACTACGGAGGGGCCGTCGACGACGTCGTCCAGTACGTCTACACCACGCTCTCCTCCATCCCAGGGGTGCTCCTCATAGTCGCCTTCATGCTCCTTTTCGGCGGGGCCGGCTACCAGGGCGGCTTTATCTCCGAAAAGGACCTGGCGGCGGGCGTATTCGTGCCGAACGACAGGCTCTTCTGGCTCTGCCTCATCCTCGGGATAACCTCGTGGACGGACCTGTGCAGGCTCATAAGGGGGGAGACGCTCAAACTCCGCGAGCTCGAGTACGTGCAGGCGTCAAGGGCCTTCGGGGTGTCGGGGCTGAGGATACTCTACAGGCACATCGTGCCCAACGTCATGCACCTCGTCCTCATAACGTTCGTCCTCCAGTTCAGCGGCCTCGTGCTCGCCGAGGCCGTCTTGAGCTATATAGGCATAGGCGTGGGCCCTGAGATGGGGAGTTGGGGCAACATGATAAACACCGCGCGCCTCGAGCTCAGCAGGGAACCCGTGGTATGGTGGAACCTCCTGGCGGCGTTCGCCTTCATGTTCGCAATCGTGCTCCCGGCCAACATATTCGGGGACGCGGTAAGGGACGCTCTCGACCCGCGCCTTAGGATGAGGTAAGGCCACGGGGACGAAAAAATAAAACCTCCCCGCGCTCAAAAGCCTCAGGGGCTTCGGAACGTTTAAAAAAGTGAACCTGCTTGGAGTTGTACTCGATTGTTGTTCTGTTTTTCAGAGGGAACCAGGGGTATTGTGAAGCCGGGCATAAAGAGAGCGAGTGAGCAAGCCTCGTTTTTTTCATTGCGAGCGAGCTCGAAGCCGGGCGGAGCAATACCCCGACGGCGCGCGGCGGCGCGCAAAAGTTCCTCTTGTAAAAGCGCGGCAAGCCGCGGGTATTAGACCCGAGAGAGAATAAACCGCCCCGCAACCTTTCTATCGGGGTATCCGAAGGAAACATTAAAACATGCCAGCCCCCGTCATACAGGTAAAAGACCTCAAGACCTACTTCAAGACCCCCCGCGGCATTGCAAAGGCCGTTGACGGCATATCCTTCGAGGTCCCGGCGGGCGGGACCTTCGCCCTTGTGGGGGAGTCCGGCTGCGGCAAATCGATCACCGCCCTATCGGTCATCCAGCTCGTCCCGGAGCCCTCCGGGTATATCGCGGGCGGGGAGATACTCCTGAACGGGACGGACATAATCCCCTTGAGCGAACGGGAGAAGCGCGGGATCAGGGGCAACAAGGTCTCGATGATATTCCAGGAGCCCATGACATCGCTCAACCCGGTCTTCACGATAGGGGAGCAGATAATGGAGACCATAAGGCTCCACCAGAAAAAGGGCAGGGCCGAGAGCCGCGCCGCTGCCGTGGACATGTTCAGGCGCGTGGGCCTGCCGGATCCGGAGAACATCCTCCGCGAATACCCGCACAGGCTCTCCGGGGGCATGCGCCAGAGGGTGATGATCGCCATAGCCCTTGCCTGCAGGCCCGACCTCCTCATAGCGGACGAGCCGACCACCGCGCTCGACGTCACCATCCAGGCCCAGATAATAGACCTTATAAACGAGCTGAAGGCGTCTATGGGCGCGGCGGTCCTGCTGATAACGCACAACCTCGCCCTCGTCTACCGGAACGCCGATACGGTCGGGGTCATGTACGGAGGGCGGATGGCGGAGATGGCCCCGGCAAGGTCGATCTTCAGGGACCCGCTCCACCCCTACACCATAAAGCTCCTGCGCTCGATGCCGGGACAGGAAAAAAGGGGCTACATGCTCGACACCATAGCCGGGACCGTCCCCCCGGCCACCTCTTATCCGGATGGTTGCCGCTTCTCCGGGAGGTGCCCGAGGGAGATGCAGGGGTGCGCCGCGATAGCCCCCGCGCTCATCGAGCGGGGGGGCGGGCGCTACGTCGCCTGCCACCTCCACGACACGGGGTTCATGGCCGGCTCGCTCTCAAGGCCGCTCAAGCGCGAACCCGAAACCCCGCCGCTCCTGTCCGAGCCGCACATATCGAGGGAGACGCTCCTCAAGGTAACGGGGCTCAAGGCCTACTACCCGGTGCGCAAGGGGCTTCTCAAGAGAATTGTCGGGTACGTAAAGGCCGTGGACGGCGTAGACCTTGAGATAAGGAAAGGCTCTACACTCGCCCTTGTCGGGGAGTCCGGGTGCGGCAAGACCACCGCCGGGAAGGCCATCATACAGCTCATCAAGCCGACTGCCGGGGAGATACTCTTCAAGGGCAGGGACCTCTCGAAGCTCCGCCCTGGCGAGCTTAAGAAGGAGCGCTCCCTCATCCAGATAATATTCCAGGACCCGTACTCCTCGCTCAACCCGAGGCTCATGGTAAAGGATACAATCGAAGAAGGGCTCAAGGCATTAAAGCCGGGGATGACGGGGAAACTCCGCCGCGAAAAGACGGCCGAGGCGCTCGATAAGGTCGGGCTGACGCCCGAT
Organism: Deltaproteobacteria bacterium; assembly: GCA_016234955.1. Classification (GTDB taxonomy): domain Bacteria; phylum Desulfobacterota; class GWC2-55-46; order GWC2-55-46; family GWC2-55-46; genus JACRLF01. The sequence goes on from JACRNN010000077.1 coordinate 4,649, forward strand.
ATGATGTACAGGTACCCTCACGAGTTCTCCGGGGGACAGCGCCAGAGGATAGGGATAGCCAGGGCCCTGGCCGTGGACCCGGAGTTCATCGTATGCGACGAGGCAGTGAGCGCGCTCGACGTCTCTGTCCAGGCACAGATACTGAACCTCCTCAAATCGATACAGAGGGACTTCGGCCTCTCATTCCTCTTCATAACGCACGACCTCGGAGTGGTGGAGTACGTGGCCGACGAGGTGGCGGTCATGTACAACGGCAAGATAGTGGAGCGCGGGGTTACGGGGGATATATTCTCCAGGCCGGAGCACGAATACACAAAAAGGCTTCTCTCGGCCGTGCCGCGGATAGAGGCGGGGCTTTCGGAGAGGTGGAGACTGCCATGAACCGCCCCGGAGCAGGCTCCGGGGTATTCGAAGGTACCGTCGTCATGGCTTGCGCGGCAAAACGCGGGGATTAGACCCCGAAGGAAGCATTAAACGTTCTGCTCGCCCTTCTTGTGGCCTTTCGCAGACGCGTCCGCAACGGTTACGAGGCCGGAGGCCACCTCCCTCAGCGCCGTGACTACGACCTTGTTGTCGGTCTTTACAAGCGACGGGGCGCCCTTCAACAATTGCCTCCCCCTCTGCGCGGCGAGATGGACGAGCGCGAACCTGCTCGGCACCTTTCTCAGACAATCCTCAACCGTGATCCTGGCCATCTCTACACCTCCTTATAATACGGCACTGGTAATCCTGGCGAACGCCCGTATTGCCCGCCGGATGCAACGATTAAACTCACAGGTGCGGCGGTCGTTTCGCCGCATCGTATGGAGCGTCTTGTTGTGCAATCTCTTTTATTCGTTTCAGTTTCTGATTGAATTTGCCTAACTTAATTTCATGCTCCCAGACTCTGATTACCAGCCACCTTTGCATTTTTAAAACCTTTGTTATTTTCTTGTCTCTATTTTTATTGTTATCAATTTTGTTATGCCAGTAATTAACATTGGATGAAGGCATACGGCAATGGCCGGGGCAGCCATGCCAGAAACAACCGTCAATAAACACTGCTATCCTTAGACGCGGGAAAACAAAATCCGGCTTGCCAGTCAACGGGTAATTGCGACGCCAGCCAGTAATGCCTTTATCCTTAAGAATGGAGATAAACCTAAGTTCAGTAGATTTAGTGTTTCTTGACTTCACGCTCGCCATGATTCTTGAGCGTTCCGTCCTTGAAAAAGTATCCACTGCTCACCTTATGATTTCTATCCAAGATTCATCAAACTTTATTGCTTTTAGGATTTCATCTCGGTTTACAACGGGAGGTTTTTTGATTCTGATTGCAAGCCTATCGTCGGGAACGTCCTCGATGATTGTAAATTGAGAGCCGTGAGGCTGCCAAGTGAAAATATGTAGATTGCTGTTTTTGATGAATCCTTCTAAATTATTCCTTTCGTTCCATTGCCACCAATAATCTTCCTCTCGATAGAGAATAGTCTCAAATTCAAATACAGCAGCTTCAAGCAAGTCATCGGATTTTATCAGAACAACAGTTCTGACATGCTTATAAAGCTTGCGGATGCCTGCTACCCGTTCGTTCCAAATGGAAAGAATCTTATCACCAAGCTCTTTTGGGTCGGCATCGCTGATTTCTCGGTCGCCGAAAGAATAGATAGGTGAATTTCTTCCTGAAATGAGTCGAACTTTTGAGACTGTTGATGGTTGTCTATTCTTTACAGTTTTTGCTCCCCATGCTGTTTGCTGGAGAACTATATCATCCAAGCCGACATTTGAGGGTTTCCATTCCGCGCCGACAAGCCTTGCAAAAATTTCCTCCCAGTCTGGGCCTTCCAGTCTTGCAGTCCCGCGTGACGCGAGTAAATATACAAGCTCGCGTCCCAAATTAAGAGCAAATTCTTTTGGAAATTTATTTAGAGGATACGGCGGCTTGTATTTCTCTACCGTTCTTAATTTTGGACTTTTTGCCATATTCTGCCTTTTTTTCAAAAACCCTCATTTGACCATCGATAATTTGATGTTGAAGATCATAATGACTATAATCAATGTCTCCGTTATTCCAGCCCTGAGCGATGAATAAATTTTTTAAAATTGCTTTAGCTACAGGCACTGGAAGGCTGTTGCCAGCTTGTTTCCGAGTTTGACTGTAATTGCAGACAATTTTAAAGCTGTCAGGGAATCCCTGCAAACGCAACATTTCACGCATAGTAAGTCGCCTTTCACCATTAACCAACAAATAATTATATGAAGCCCCAGCGCGCAAAGCGCAGGAGAATGGATATGCGCTAATGTGCCCCGCCTTATTTTCATGCCATATTGTCGGCTCATTTGTGGGCTTTTGCTTTTTGAGCCGTTTCTTTCGGATGCGCTCGGAAGCATAGTATTGCTCAGGCACATTTTCTTCCAAAATATCCTTTAACGGAATCATTGAAATGCCGCTTTTCGGCCAATCAAATGAACAGGCTTTTTTAAACCCAACAATAAAAATGCGCTCTCTTTTTTGGGGAATTCCATAATCTAAAGCATTTAAGACGCGGAAGTCTGCATAATAGCCCAAGTCTTTTAAAGCTGTCATGATGCGTTTAAGCGTCTTGCCATTATTATGTCCTGCTAATAATTTTACATTTTCCAGCACAAATGCCGTTGGTTTTTTTGCTTCAAGTATGCGGGCGATCTCAAAGAAAAGAGTGCCGCGAGTGTCATCAAATCCCTTTCTGTGGCCAATTATACTGAATGGCTGACAAGGAAAACCAGCAAGAAGGACGTCATGATCAGGTATGTCCTCATTTTTAACTGTGGTAATGTCTCCAGCTGGTTTTTCGCCGAAATTCTCTTCATAAGCCTTTTGGCATTTCTCATCAATATCGCATGAAAAAACGCACTGCGTAGGAGCGCCTAATTCAGAGGATATATGTTCGGCTGCTATGCGAAAGCCGCCGATACCGCAGAATAAATCAATGTATCGAATTACCTTATCGTTTTTACTATTATTATATGGCATGTTGTTATAGCTTACCATTATCGATGCGGGTTGTTCAATCGTTTTATAATGCCTTTATTTATGCAACGTCACATTATATCCCCGAAGAGGCCCTTCACGGCCCCCGTCATCCTGAGGGCCCGCGCCTTCTCCGCCACGATGATCGACCTCATCCTCCCGAACGCCTCTTCAATGTCGTCGTTTATTATTATGTAGTCGTACTCCGGGGCCTTCCGTATCTCGTCCTCTGCTATCTTGAGCCGCCTCTTTATATCCTCGGGGCCGTCCTTGCCGCGCGATACGAGCCTTTGTTCGCACTCCTCAATCGACGGAGGGAGTATGAATATCGACACGGTGCCGTCGAGGGCCTCCCTCACCCTAACGGCGCCCTGGACGTCTATTTCGAGTATCACGTTGAGGCCGCAGGAGAGCAGGGCCTCAAGGTCTTTTTTCGAGGTGCCGTACCTCTTGCCGTAGACGCCCGCGTACTCGATGAACTCGCCCCGCTCTATCATGGCGTCGAACGCGTCGTCGTCTATGAACCTGTACTCCACGCCGTCGGTCTCGCCGGGCCTCGGCCTCCTCGTGGTGTAGGATATAGAATGCCTGAAATCCCCAAAAAAATCAACCGCCTTCTTGCACAGGGTGGTCTTGCCGGCCCCTGACGGGGCCGACACTATGAATGGGATGCCTATCATCCTCGTCCTAAGTCCCTTTTATCCGTTTTAGCAGGTTGATGAAAAAGTCCCCGAAGTTGTCATTCAGAGGAGCCGAAGGCTCCGAAGAATCTTGTGACTTCTTGATTTTATCAGCCTTGAGATTCTTATCGGAGCCTGTCCTGAGCGAAAGAACGGGATTCTTCGCTACGCTCAGAATGACAAGCTAAAATAGTTTTTCAGCGCCCCGTATTACCTTCGGGTATTTAATTCCATGCAACTTGGTGGTGGGTGGTTCCAGCCGGCAACGGCCCTACTCTATATTCTGCACCTGCTCGCGTATCTTCTCGACCTCGCCCTTCATCTCAACGACCGTATGGGTTATGCCGACGTCGCCGGCCTTGGACCCTATTGTATTTACCTCCCTGCCCATCTCCTGGCAGAGGAAGTCGAGCTTTTTGCCCATATGCCCCCCGGCCTCGAGGTACTTCTCGAACATCTCGATGTGGCTCCTGAGCCTTGTTATCTCTTCCCTGATGTCGCTCTTCTCGGCGAAGACGGCGGCCTCGAAGAGTATCCTGGAATCGTCCACCCTCTCCTTGAGGAGCTTGCCCATCTCTTCGGTAAGCCTCCGCCTGTACGCCTCCACCGCCTCCGGCGCCCTCGACTCGACCCTCTTGACCAGGGCGTCAAGTGATGAGGTCCTCAACAAGAGCTCCTTTTTGAGCGCCGTTCCCTCCCTCTCCCTCCACTCCTCGACGCGGCGGAGCGCCGTATCGAGCGCCGTCTTGACGGCCTCCCAGTCCGCCCCCTCCTCAGCCGCCTTCCTCTCCGGGTAGAGTATCTCCTTCATCTTGAGGAGGAACCCGACGTCTATCTCCCCGCCCACCCCGAGGGTCTCCTTCAGCTCCGCGGCCGCGTCGAGATATGCCTTTGCCGCCGCCGCGTTGAGCCTGAGTACGGGGGCCTCGGCGGATGTGGCGGTTATGAAGACGGAGAACGACCCCCTTGAGAATCTCTTCTTTATCTCCTCCCTTATCCGCGCCTCCAGCTGGTAGAACCGCTCCGGGCATCTCAACGATATGTCCATGAAACGGTGGTTGAGCGACTTGACCTCTATCGAGAACGAGCCCCCGTTTATCGAAAAATCGCTCCGGCCGTAGCCGGTCATCGACCTTGCCATACTATCCCCCCTTGCCGAGCTTATGGGCGTATCTCCTGCGCATCTCCTTAAGGAGTGAGGTCATTCGGCCGTCCCTGTAGTCAGGGTACGTCCACGGCAGCGCCGTGAAGCCGTTGCCCACGTACATCAGGGTCACTTCCGCGTATACCCCGGCGCAGAGGTATATCCTGTGGGAGAAGTCCTTGCAGCTGGCGAGCACCAGCTTATCGAGCGTCAGGTAGCCGGGGTCTATGTTTATCCGCCTCCTGCCCCCCTCCCTCAGGTACTCATCCTCCAGGGCGTTGGTGAAGAGCTTTATCTCCGCAAGCTCCCCTATCTCCATGAGCGGCTCGAAAGACGCCATCTTTCTCCTGATGGGCCCGCCGAACTCCGAGTCGTAATATGCGGTATGGCTGAACTCCAGCGGCTCGCTCAGGAGGTCCGCGGGGCCGAACCTGTCCTCCAACCTCTTCAGCGCCTCCCCGAAGAGGACCGCCTCGGCGGTAAAGAGGCTTGCTATGAGCTTTACCCTGTCGTGCTCCTTAGGCTTCATCTCGCCTTTGCCCTGAGGCCCGTTGATACCGCCTCCCGGAGCTCTTCGGGGGTAAGGGTGGCCGTGCCTACCTTGCCGACCACCACCCCGGCGGCGAAGTTGGCCAGCACGGCCGCCTCCCTGAAGTTTGCGCCCGAGGCGAGCGCGAGGGCGAGGGTCCCTATGACCGTATCCCCGGCGCCGCTTACGTCAAAGACCTCCTTGGCCACCGTCGGTATATGGGTCTCGGAGTCGGCCTCGAAAAGGCTCATGCCGTTCTCGCCCCTCGTTATCAGGAGCGCCCCGCACCCGAGCCTGTTAAATAGCACCTCGCCCGCCCTGTGCAGGCTCGCGTCGTCGATTATATCCACGCCCGAGGCCTGCGAGGCCTCGACGTTATTGGGGGTAACGATGGTCACGCCCCTGTAGTAGTCGAAGTGTTCCACCTTCGGATCAACGGCAACGGGCTTGCCGAGGCTATTGCATATATCCCGCGTCTCCTCGACGAGGTTCTCTGTTATGAGCCCCTTTGCGTAATCGGATATGACCACGAGGTCGGCCGATTTGACGGCCTTTCTTATGTAGCTCAAGACCCTGGCGAAGCTCTCCGGCTCTACCCTGTCCTTTTTCTCCCTGTCGAACCTCACGACCTGCTGGCTGTGGGCTATGACGCGGGTCTTTATGGTAGTCGGACGCTTTGGGTCGACTATTATGCCGGCGGGGGATATGCCCTTTTCCTTGAGGGCCTTGACGAGCCTCCTGCCGTCGTCGTCTCCGCCTATGACGCCGGTTACGAGCGAGGAGCCGCCGAGGCTGTGTATGTTGTTTACGACGTTCGCGCTCCCCCCGAGCATGAGGCTCTCGGAGGTGACCTCGACCACGGGCACCGGGGCCTCGGGGGATATCCTCCTCACCCTGCCCCAGATGAAGTGGTCCATGATAAGGTCGCCCACGACGAGGATACGGGCGCGTTTGAACCGCTCTATGAGCGTGGCGGCCCTTTTAAGGCTGAGATGTTGTCTCATGGTTTTATATGCGCCTGAGCCCCGAGATCCTCGACGAGCTTCAGGAACTCGTTGACGCACCTCTCTATCGGGTACTTGCGGGCTTCAATCCTTGCGGCCCGGCCAGCCTCGACCCTTCTATCCCTATCGAGGAATAACGCGATCTTGCGCGCCAGCCCGGATGAGTCCGTCGGGTCCTCTACTATGGCCCCGGTCGCGCCGTCCCTCATGACCTCGGAGGCCCCGTTGACCTTGGACGTCACCACCGGCAGTCCGGCGGCCATGGCCTCGAGGCATGCGTTGCTGAAGGGCTCGTATATCGAGGGGAGCACGAATATGTCCCCGGCCCGGTAGAGGACGCTCGCGCCCTTGACCGGGCCCGCGAAGACGACTCTTTCGCCGACCCCGAGCCTCTGCGCCTCCCTGAGATACCTGTCCTTCTTCCCCTTGCCTATGACAAGGAGCCTTAAATCGCCCCTGTCCTTTAGCTCGCCGAGGGCGCGGATGAGGTATATTAGCCCCTTCCTTTCAAACCCGGACCCGACGAACATGAGCACCACGGCCTCTCTTCCGAAACCGAACCCTCTCCTTATCCTCTGCCTCTCCGTCTCATCAAGGCCCGGAATCGCGTCTATCCCGTTGTATATAACACATATCTTTTCCTCAGGCAAACCATAATGCCGGATGATATCCTGCTTGACCGAGTTGGAATTGGCAACGACCTTCTTGAGCCTCGCGCTTGAAAAGAGCCTCTTCTCAAGGTATAGGAGCGTCGCGTGCAGGGGGTTGAGCCTTATCGCCAGACGCCTTGCCTTCGATGCCGTTGAGCGCCTCCTTATGAGCCACTCCCTGTGGCATCCGTCCCCGGCCCTGTATATGTCCTGGCAGGACGTCCTCTCGAGGCTTACCACGACGTCGGGCTTCACCCTTTCGACCTCTTTTGCGGCCCGGAGCGCGAATACCAAGGGCCTTATGAAGGACGGGCCCGCAACGGCTATCCTGTGGAGCGTGACGCCGGCGCCGGCCCAGGAGGTGGAAAAGACCTCTATCTCATGGCCCCTCCTGAGGAGTTCCTTTATGAACCTCTCGAGGAAGACCTCTGCGCCGCCGTAAGGCGTATATCGGTACCTTATAAGCCCTATCTTCAACCTCTGCCCCCCAGGCCTCCGCCGATCCGTTTCATGCCAATCCGCCGTAGAGCCTCTTGAACATGCATAGCGAGTGCATTCCCCGTAGCTTGCTGCGGGGTCAAGCGAGCGAATAGGAATAGATAATTCCTTTATGTCGAAGATTCCTCGCGGCTTGCCGCGAGGAGCTTCAACGCCTCGAACGCCTCCCGCGCATGGACGCTATGGGCCTCATGGGTCTCTTTCTGGAGTATCACGTGCTCCACCCCCCACGGCGCCCACCTCCTCCTGTCGGTCGAGCCCCATACCGTAAGCACCGGCTTTCCGAGCGCGGCGCTCAGGTGCATGGCCCCGCCGTCGCAGCAGACGACCAGGGACGCGAGGCTCAAGGCGGCGCAGAGCTCGGCGAGGCTCTTGGTCCTGAAGGCTATGGGCCTCTCCTTCATCGTTGACATTATCCATTCGGCCTTATCGTCGTCCCCTGGATGGAGCGGGTTGTCGCTATTGCCGGGCGACCATAAAAGGAGTATCCTGACGTCCGGGAACTCCGCGCCTATCATATCCCCCAACTCCCTGAACCTCTCCTTAGGCCACCTGTTCACGGCCTTTCTCGAACTTATATGGAAGGCCACAAGCCTCTCATTCCCCTTGAGCCCGGCCCTCGAAAGGTATGTCCGTGCCCTCTCCACCTCTCCCGCGTCGGGCCTCATGAATATGCCGGGGGGCGGGCCCATTACCCCGAGGGGCGCTACAAGCCTCATCATCGCCTCCACCTCGTGCATGGGCGTGGGCGGCTCCGGGACCGGACGGTTGTAGAGAATGCCGCGGCCCGACCTTCCCGGAGGCGCAAAGCCGATGCGCATCCCTGCGCCTGTAAGGAACGTATACCTGGCGAGCCGCGCCGAGTAGGCGTAGCCGCAACCTATGGCGACGTCATACCTCGACGCCCTCACCCTCAGCAGGAGGCCGAGGTTGTCGGCAAAGACCCTGAGTCTGCCCTTGCCCGAGCTGTGCTTGCCCTTCTCGTAGACAAAGACCTCGTCTATGTCGGGGTTGTCCCTCACGACCTCGGCGTTGTACGTGTTGACGACGGCCCCGACCTTCAACTCCGGGCGCTTGAGGCGGAGCGCCCTTATCGCGGCGGTCGTGCATACGAGGTCTCCTATATTGTCCCTTCTGATGAAGAGTACGCTCTTTATCCCCATCTATTGTTGCCCGGAGGCCCTCTCGGAATGGCCAGAGGCGCACGCCTGCCTGTAGACCACCACGCAGCACGCCGCGAACGCCATCATGAGGTTGCCCATCGCCTCTTCCCAGAGGCCGTTTGTGGTGTTGATTATCGCGTAGGATAGGAGCACCCCCGGTATCGCGCACCAGAGGAAGGCCGCACTGGCCCCGGCCCTTCCGTATACGGATACGGCCTTCAACAATATGGTCGACCAGAAGAATACGAAGGCAATAAGCCCCACGGCCCCTACTTCAAAGAGTATCTGGAGGGCGAGGTTGTGAGGGTTGGCCCCGCCGTAGCCGCTCGTATTGAAGTACTCATACGTCTCCGGGGCCTCCTTCCACCTCTCAAGGAACCTCTCCTTCGCCACCGTCGATATCTTCTTCCACCCGTAGCCCCAGCCGACGATCGGCCTCTCCCTTACCATGTCGGAAGCGCCCTTCCATATGGCAAGGCGGTTATTCAACGCCTCGTGCTCATTGGAGACGTAGGTCTTCGCATAGAGGAGCGTCCTGTACCTGTCCATCGAACCGGGGTTTATCTGCAATAAGACGGCCCCGGCCACCAGCGCGGCGATGATTATGGCCGCAACCGTCCTGTAGCGCCTCGCAAGGAGCGTGATGAGGATTGCGGCGGAAATGATAGCCACCACCTGGGCCCTGTGGTTATTGAGCACGGAGAGAGCGGACTCAAGGCATATGAATATCGCCATCGCGGCCTTTACCCCAACTCCCTCGCCTGAAGCGTAGAGACAGGCGAACGCAAGCGGCACGTAGAACGTCGCAAAGAGCGAATAGCCGCCCAGGAGCGGGTCCCTCCTGACGGTGTTTGAGTAATCGAGCCAGTTCATGAGGACGTTCGCGTCCCGTGTCAGCAATATCGCAAGCGTAAGGGCCGCGAACCCCGCGAGCATCGAGAGGAGCGCCGGCCTCAGGCCGGAGAGGTCCCTGTACTCGTTGAGGATGACGAAAAAGACCGTTGCCTGGTAGAGAAGGCTCTTCCTTATCGCGTCGAAACTATCAAAGGCGTACGGACTCAGGGCTGAACTCAAGACCGATACGGCGGCGAGGAGGAGCATCCCTATAACCGTCCAATCGCTGAACCCTATCCTCAAGCCCCTTTTCGCGGCCTTGACTGCAAAGGCGGCGAGGAGGAGGACGAAGGCCGTGCTCCTGACCCCGGCGAACTTCTGGAAGGGCTGAAAAAAAAGGAAGACCGATAGGAACACGCTTATAAGACCGTACCTCTCTATCGTCTCAACTACCCTGTCAAATATCGCCATCTGCTCTCGACCTCGATGAAACAAACCAGTGCTTGAAAGCCCCGGAGTTATCAGAACGCTAAAAAAATGAGACCTCCCTCGGCGGAAGCCCACTGGGTTTAAGAACACTAAAAAAAACTCCCCGGCTTAAGACGCAGGGAGTTTCAGAACCTCAAAGACCTCTTCGACCGTAATCCCCTTGACGCACGCCCTGTGGCCGTACCTGCACCCGTAGGGCGCCTTGAAGGTGTGCGAGCACGGCACGCATGGGAGGTCTTTTCTCTGGACTATGACGCTCTTTTTACCTGTCGGCCTCTGGTCGTCCATGTCGCACGGCCCGGCTATGTCTACGACCGGCACGCCGAGCGCGTCGGCCATGTAGACGAGCCCCGTGTCCACGCCTATCACCACGGACATCTTTTTAAGCACCTCCGGCATCTCGGAGAGGGCGAACCGCCCGCAGAGGTCAATTACCCTCCCCTTGCCCCCGGCCCCCTCTATTACGAGGGCGGCCTTGTCTTGCTCCTTATCCGAGCCGAGGAGCGCCACCCCCGCCACCCCGGTCTTGTCCAGTATGAGCCTTACAAGACCGATGAAGTTCTCGGTACCCCAGTCCTTGAGGTCGTTGCCTGTCCCGAGTACGACGCCCACGAAGGGGCCGGGCCCTTTCAAGCAACCCGAAGCAACCGCGGAGCCGGGAGCGCCGTAGACCTCCTTATCCGTCCCGTACCCCTTGACGCCCAGGTGCCTGAGACTTCTGAGGTAGGTCTCCATCGCCATGCCCGGCCTCTGATGGTATTCAAGGGCGGTATTGAGGCGGAGCAACCACCTCTGCGTCCTCCCGACGAAGTCCGGGTATACGGCGACCCTCTTCAACGCCATGGACCAGAGCGCGGCGAGCACGTTGGCGGTATTCGGCATCAGTATGAGCGCCTCGCAATAGCGCCTTGCGCGCAGTTCTCTGGCGAACGCTAACTTTCCGCCGAGTCCCCGCTTCCACTCCTTCTTGAACTCTATTATCTCGTCGATATGGGGGTTGAACCGCAGGAGCGGCGCGGCCACCGGGTCTGCGACGACCCCGAGCCTTGTCCCGGGGCGCGCCCTCTTTATTTCTCTGAAGACCGGGGTGGTGCATATCATGTCGCCTATCTTCGCGGTCTGGAAGACGAGTATCGAATCAGACCCGTTGCAAAAGAACCTCGACGCGAGGCGGACAAACGGGTACGAGATATATGCCAATATCACGTAGAGCAACTGAAGACCTCTTCAAAGACCTTCTCCACACCCTTTACGTACCGCTCTATGCCGAAGGATTCGACGACCCTCCGCCTCCCGGCCGAGCCGAAGGCCTTTATCTTATTGCCATGCCCGACGATCCCTTTGACGGCGTTTGCTATCGCTTTGCCTCCCCCGTCCTTTAAAAGAAGCCCGGTGACCCCGTCCGCTACAAGCTCGTTGGCCCCAACGATATCGAAGGCTATGACGGGTTTACTCGTCAGCATGGCTTCGAGTATCACCCTCGGGAGCCCCTCGGCCCTGGAGGCCGTTACGAATATGTCCATCGCGTTCATGTACGAAAGGGCGTCGGCTGAAAAGCCGGTGAAGATCACCCTGTCCCCTGCGCCGAGCCGTTCGGCCTCTTTCCTCAACCGCCCCTTCTCCGGGCCGTCACCGACGATAACGCAGTAGACCTCCCTGTCGCCCGTCTTTTTAAGGCGCGCAGTCGCCTCTATCAGGAGGTTGACCCTCTTTCTCTCCACGAGAGAGCCTACCGTGCCTATCAGGACGGAGTCCGCATGAAGCCCAAGCTCCCGGCGCACCAGTTCGGCCTTCCTTCCGGGCATGACAGACGGGTCTATGCCGTTATATACGACGACGCACTTATCCGCCCTGACGCCGCTCTCCACGAGCCCCCGCCTTACCCCCTCGGATACGCATATCACCCTCGATACCGATTCGTTTACCAGCCTGGCCTCCAGGGGCTTGAGCCTGACCTCTATCCTCGAGTGCTGCACGCACGGGACGCCGGTTGACGCGGCGGCCAGTATGCCCTCGAGGTTTGAAGAAGGCTGGTTGTTCAGGTACAGGAGGTCGAACCCGCCGTCCTTGAGCACCCAGGCTATTCTCTCGGAATCCGGGATGATCCTGCTGAAGCGGTCTATATTGAATACGTACTTTTTCCTGAGGACGCGGCTGAAGAAAAAGAGCGCCCTGCCCGCCTCTTTAAGCCCCTTGGCGTAGAGCTTGACCGGGCTTTTCTTCATATGGATGAACTCAACGCCGAGCCTCTCGATCTCGCTGCCGACGTCCGGGCCGTCGCCCATCCCGTAGTTTTCGTAAAAAAGGGCCGTAAAGGAGTACCTCTTCTTATCCGCCCTCTTGAGCAGTTCCATGAGGCTGTTTGTGCCGCCGCCCCACTCCTTGCCGGTATCGAGGACACATATCCGTTTTTTAGACATTTTCCCCTATGGCCCTAACCGCCGTACCAAGCACATATTCGGCCAGCCTGACATTGTTCAGGGAATCCCTGGCCAACTCATGGCCTCTTGTCGCGATAGCGGCGCTCAGGTCCGTGTTTTCGAGATAATACTCAAGCCGTTCTTCGATATTGCCGAGGTCGTTTCCCACGAACACGCAGTTGTGGCCGTCCTTAAGGTCAAAGGCGAGTTTTCTGGTGGGGCGCGCGACAAACAAAAGGCTGCCGCAGAGCATCATCTCGTAGTGCTTGGGGCAGTCCCATCCCCTTCCCTCAAGGCTTATGCTTATCTTCGTGTTCTTCAGGATATCGAAGTACTCTTTTTTCCCGAACTTGCCGTTTTTCATCGTAGCCACCCTGTAGCTCTTCCCGATGCCCTCCAGTATCGGCAACATCCGCAGGCGGTTGTAGCTCATGTGGATGTTGCACAGGAACGAGATGTCGACCTCGCGTTCCCGGTAAGGTCTGATCTCTTGCGTTCTAACGTAAGGTTCTATCGAGCCGGCGTCGTAGGATATCCACACCGGTTGTATCTTCGAGGCCAGCGCTATCTTCTGCTCCTTGTCGAGCGCAGACTCGAAAAGCCTGAAGCAGAAAAACTTGTCGAACGGAAGCTCCCTTTTGAAGTACGCGGCGCACCCCCAAAGGAGGTCCAGGTCCACCGGATAGATAAACGGGTCGTCGGTGTCGTCCACCACTATAAAGGGCGGCAGCTTCATCCCCTGCCTCAGCCAGTCCGAGACAAGGGTCCCTCCGAGCTTGCGCCTGTTCGACCTAAGCGAGAACTTGAACCTCCGTGCCGCCCAGGAAAGGTATCCGTGCTTTCCCCCGCTGTAATCGACATGGCAGACCGTAGTTATGATAAGGTCGTAGCGCTTTTTCCTCAGGTTGTCGGCTACGCTCCTGTATTCGGGGAAGGCGATATCGCGCCCCTCAAACCGCAGGGAGTACGCCCCCGTATGCCCGTAGCTCTCCGTAAGGATATTGGGGTAATGATCGACCTCGGCCCCGGCCCTCCCAAGTCCTAAAGTTAGCGTGTCAAACCCTACGTGAAAATCCCTCTTCGGGCTTCCTATGACAAGAACCCTCATCGCAGCACCCCGTTGCTTACCGGACAACCTCCCTGTTACTTCGCCTTCGTCCCTTCCAGGGCGTTTTTGTATACGCCGTATATCTCCGCGGCGTTCTTGCGCGCGTCGAAGAGGGTCTCGGCGCGCCTCCTGCCTCTCTCTCCGAACTCCCTCACAAGCCCCCTGTCGTCCATCAGCGAGGCTATCCGTCCGGCGAGCTCGAAAAAATTCCCAGGGGTGAACGTCATCCCAGCGTCCCCTATCACCTCCGGGATGGAGCCTGTGGCCGAGCCTATGACGCACCTGGCGCAGGCCATGGCCTCTACAAGCACCATGCCGAACTGCTCCTGCCACGTCATCGTCGGATAGCTCGGCATGACGAACACGTCTGCGATATTATAGAGGCGACCGATCTTGTCGTACGGGATGAAGCCCGCGAAGCGGAAACGCTCGTTGACGCCTGCCTCGGCGATCAGCTTTTTAAGGTTTTCAAGCTGTGCGCCCCGGCCCGCCACCACTATGCGGAAGTCCCCGTAGCCCTTTGCCTCAAGCGCCCTGGCGACGTAGGCGAGCATGTGGACGCCCTTCCACGAGGTGAGCTTGCCGATATAGAGGATAATGAATTCGCCGGGCCGGATGCCTAATCCGTCCCGAAGCGAACTATCCGGAGGCTCCGGCCTGAAGAGGCTTAAATCAACGCCCGTATAGACGCGCGTAACCTTCTCAGGCGGTACCCCTTCGAGCAGAAGGACGTCTTTTATCGTATCACACCAGGGTATGAAATGGTCTACCATTTCATAGGCGCTCTTCTTGATGTGGTTCGTCTTGTCGTCAAAGACCTGCCTGTACGGTATGTTCTCGGCGTAGCTGACGACGAGCTTGAAACCCTTGCGCCTCTTGAGCTCCGAGAGCGTATACAGCGACCTGCTCGAATCGTGGCATTCGACTATGTCGTAGCCTTGCAGATACTTGTCGAGCGAGTTCAGGTAGAAGTGCATCTTCCTGTACGGGCTCCTGGGGGCCCTGCCGGAGAACGTCACGGCGTTATAGATGCCGAGCAGTATCTCCTCCCTATGGGTGAGGTCGTGTTTCCTGAGCCTCACGTCCCTGACGTCGAACTTGTTCCTCTCCCCCACGAATACGTTCATATCGACTCCCGGCAACTCCATGAGTGGCTCGAACATCTGGGACATCCACTTCGAGACCCCGTTCTCCCATACGATGCCTATCTTCATCGGGCGGCCTCCAGGATGCGTCTTACCGCGGCCTCGACCTCATCAACGCTTATGGCCTCCATGCACTTCTGGTACCCGCACCTCTTGCTCAGGCACGGGTCGCACGTCCTCGGTTTCCGTATCACGATATGGCGCTCCCTGTCATAGAGCGGGCCAGTCCTCTCCGGGTCGGCTACCGCGTAGAGCGCTACCACCGGCGTGTTGACGGCTATGGCCATGTGCATGGGGCCGGTATCCCCTGTGACAAGCGCCTTGAGCCTCCCTATCAGGGACGGGGTCTGCCGGAGCCTTAGCCTGCCCGCCGTTAGGAGCGCGCCCCTGCCTATGCCGTCGGCTATCCCCTTGCATAGCCGGGCCTCTCCGGGCGAGCCCGTGAGCACGACCTTGAGGCGCGGGGTTCTCTTTATCAGCCTCTTTCCAAGCTCCACGAACCTGTCCGCGAACCACTGCCTGCTCACGGTCGATGCGCCGGCCTGGAAGCCCACGAGGACGTCCCCCCCGGCCACACCCTCCCCTGAGAGGAACGCGGACACCGCTTCTTCATCGGCCTTGTCGCGGTTGACCTCCATCCTGAGGCCGTCCGGTACGCACCCCGCGAGGGCCGCCGCCTTGAGCCTGCCCTCTATGCCGTGGCCCATCTCCCCCCATCCGACTACAGGCGTACTGTTGGATAAGAGGAAGTTATAGGGGCCGTCGTTCGGGAGCTTGAAGATGAAGGGGGCGCCGGAGAGGTAGCACAGCGGCGTAGCCTGCGGCTCGTTGCCGTGGAATATGAGGGCGAGGTCGAAGGAGAAGGCGCGCAGCTCCTTTGCCGTCCTGAAGAAACGCCTGTAGCCGCCGTAATACGGCACGACCCCGTTGATATGCGGGTTGGACTCGAATAGCTCCATGTTGTCCCTGTTGAACATGGCCACGATCCGGGCGCGTGGGTACCTCTTCCTGACGGCCCGTATGGCGGGGGTAGAAAGGAGCGTATCGCCTATGGCGGTGGACGATACGATGAGGATATTCCTTACCGCGCCGGGGCTGAAGGCCTCCATGCCGGTCTTCCTCTTATCGAGCGCCTTCAGGGCCCTCATCCACAGATATAAGAATCCGTCTACAGGCCTAAGCCTCATTGCAAACCGCCTTGAACATGCATGGCGAGCGGATAAAAATAGATACTCCCTTATATATCGAAGATTGAGCGCGGCTTTGGCCCGGGGGAGTAGAAACGCGGGGCGCGCCCTGACACGGCCCTATCTCTTCCCGCTCACCCTCAGGTAAAGGGCCGACATGAGCGGGCTTGTGTATATCCTCAGCCTCGATTTGAACCAGTTGACGCCGTCCTTGACCGGTATCCTCTTTATTGAAAAGGAGTCGTCCCCCTTTTGCGCCACCCCCGGCGCGGTCGTGAATATCCCCGCGTACCCTGCGGCCTTGGCGGCCTCTATGGACTCCCCGGTGTGCTTGCCCTTGGGCCAGCAGAGGTATCTGCACGCGGCATTCAACCTTTTCTCAAGGGCCCGCCTCGAGCCCGCGAGCTCCTCCGCGAGCCCTTCGGCGGAGAGCCGGTCGCACCTCTCATGCGTAATCGTATGGGAGTAAAATTCGACAAGGCCGCTCCCCCTCATCTCCTCTATCATCTCCCAGTCCATGACGGCCCCCCGGCAGTCGCCCTTTTCTATCATCGCCTTGGCCTCTGCGTGCGTTGGGGGCCTTCTCCTGAATTCTTCTATCAGCGAGCCCCTGCCCCGCGCGCCGTTTTCCTTCGTAGCCCGATCGGCCCACGCCGTCACCGTAAAGACCGTGGCCTTCACGCCGTGGGCCTTCAATACCGGGAAGGCGTAGACGTAGTTGTCGAGATAACCGTCGTCGAACGTGACTGCCACGGCCCTGCCGTCGATCTCATCCTTGCCGCTCATGAACCCCACAAGCTCCGCCACGGAGAGGCTCCTGTAGCCGGCCTCCTTTAAGTGGCGCATCTGCGCCTCAAAGACCTCCGGCGTGACCGTTATCATGTCTCCCCTGTTGGGGTTTATGTGGTGGTACATGAGTACCGGCACAGTCGACATATCTTATTACCGGGAGTCGGCCGCCGGAAAATCCCGGCGGAATGTTCATAGCTTGGAAAGCAAGCTTTCGAGAAATTATACCCGAAAAAAACATTAAAACCTATCGCTTCCGTTCCCGCGCCAATGCGGTATAAAGCTCGAACATGCGCTCGGCCATCCTGTCCGTTGAATACTCCCTCTCCACCATCTCCCTGCCGCGCTCTCCCATGCCTGTCCTTAATCCCGCGTCCTTAAGGAGCCGTATCATGGCCGCGGCGAGCGACGTAGCGTCCTCGGGCGGGACAAGGACGCCGGTGACGCCGTCGGCGACCGCCTCAGGCACCCCCCCCACGCGCGTGGCCACGACAGCCCTGCGCATGGCTGAGGCCTCGAGGATGGAGGTCCCGAGCGCCTCCTGCAGGGTGGGCAGGACAAAGAGGTCGAGACCCTTCAATATCGCGGGCACGTCGGTCCTTAGCCCCAGGAGCCTGACGCTTTGCGTCAAGCCGAGGGCGTTTATCCTGTCTTCGATATTGCCCCTCTGCGGGCCGTCTCCGGCGAATACGAAGACCGCGCCGGGCGCTTCCCTCAGCACCTCCGGGATGGCGTCGAGCAACACGTGGTGGCCTTTTTTTCTCCTGAGTATGGCTACCGTTCCCACGACCAGGGCATCCTCGTCAAGCTCGAGCTCGCGCCTGAGCGTATCGGGGGCGGCGTCCGGGTCGAACCTCTTGAGGTCTATGCCCGTCGGGACAGTTACCACCCTGCCGGAGGGTATCCCCTTGTCAACGATTAGGTGAGCGCGCACGGACTCGCTCACGGTCACCACCATGTGCGGGAGCATCGAATACGTCAACCTCGACGTGATGGGCAGGGCCAGGTGCCTTGTCCTCACTATCACGGGCTTTACGCTTGAGAACCTGCCTGCAAGGGCGCATATGAGGCTGTCCACCCCGCTGTGCGTGCTTACGACGTCGACCCTCTCGTCCCTGATTATCCCGACGGCGCGCCTTATGGCCGAGATATCGCGGTTCGACCTCATGGGGTGGACGATCACCTCTATGCCTGCCTCTGCGGCCCTCTGCCCGAGGACGCTGTCGGGCTTGCAGAATACTATAACGCGCGCGCCGAGCCTTTTCAGGCCCAAGCACTCATGCAGCGTTCTGTTCTCCTGGCCGCCCCAGCCAAGCGACGACTCTGAATGCATGATCGTGAGCATACGGGGATTAAGCCCTGAGGCCTATATGGATTATAAGGTGGTCGCCGAGGAGCGCCTCCCTGGAAGAGAGGCGCCTTAATAATTCGGCCTTTTCCGCGCGCTTCTCGAAAAGGAGCCCCAGAGAGTAGAGCGCCTTTAAAAAAGGGTATAAAGGGAGATTAGAGGGCTTCATCCTTGACGCGTTAATCGACTTGAGCTCGAACTTGTTCCTCTTCGCCAACTCTAATATCTCAACGAACGAAATCGGGTTGTAGGCTATGGAGTCCCATTCCTTGCCGGCGTCTATTGTCCTTATCGGCTTGAAGCTCGGGTAGTACCCCCTGTGCAGGAAGTAGAGCCTCGAACTCGCGTTAAGGAGGTTTGGTATGCTCACTATCGCGCTCCCTCCACCTCTAAGCACCCTCTGGAATTCCCTGAACAGGCCCGCGTGGTTCTCCAGGTACTGCAGGGATTCGCTGCATAGCACGTAATCGAAGACCTTGTCAACGAAGGGCAGGTTCCCGTTCATGTCCGCCCTTACGAACCTCTCCTTCAGGTACGGGCGCGCGTAGAGGTCGAGGGAGAATACGTCAAACCCCCTCTCCTTCAAAACACGCCCTAACGCGTCCCCGCCGGAACCGGCGTCAAGGAGCCTGCCGGGCCTGAGGCCCTTGAAAAAATCGAGCACCGCGAGTTGATGTTTTTTCACCTGTTGACCCGGCCCCGGAAAAAGCTACGCCTTAAGCGACGGGGCTTATAAGAGCTATATTATTTTTAAGAACGCCCCGAAGACCTCTTCCGGGGTTAGCGCGTCGAGGCAGTCGCTCTTCTTGCTCCCGTTGCATCCGTCCTTGCCGCACGGGACGCAATCCCAGTCCTTCTGTATGACGGTATTCCCGCCGAAGGTCTGGACCCCGTTCTGCTCAGGGTATGGGGAGGTGGGGGCGTCTGTCAAGCCGTAGCCGGCCGCGGCCCGGTTGTCCCACGGCCCCCAATCAAACGCCCCGCTCGGCCCGAAGACGGACACCACCCTCGCCCCGGACGCCGCCGCGATGTGCATGGGGGCCGAATCGACCCCGAAGAAGAACGCGGAACGCCTCGAAAGGACAGCAAGGTGCTTCAGCTTGAGCCTGCCGGAGAGGTCTACCGGCGGCGTCTTCATCAGCCCGGCGATAGTGCGCGCCTTCTTCAACTCCCTCTCCTGCGGCCCGGACGTAATCACCGCCCGCAGGCCCCTTGACTGCAGCCAGTCGAGGGAGGCCGCCATGTAGTCGTCCCTCCAGCATTTAAAGAGCCATCTCGACGTCGGATGGACGTGCACGAAGGGCTCCCCGTCCTTGATGCGCTCCCTCAGGAGCGCATCCATGAAGGCGTCGTCCTCCGGGGACGTGAAGATATCGATCGTCAGGTCCTTTGTGCCTATGCCGAAATATTTTACCACGCCTAAATCCCTCAATACCGTATGGGTGCGGGTCTGGAGCCTCTTGGCGAGGTGCGTATATAGATACCTCTTGCCCGCGAAGCCGCCAGATGGCTCGTAACCGAGCCTGTAGCGCGCGCCGGAGAGGTAGCCTATGAGCGCGGGCCTGTCCCCGCCGGTGAGGTCGACCGCCATGTCAAAGCCCCTGTCCCGGAGCCCCTTCACGAACCTCGACTCCGAGCTTATGCGCTTGAGTACCGGCAGGTCCTTGACCGACCTCTGGAAGCCTATGACGGAATCGAGGAGCGGATTGAGCGTCAGCATCTCCTCGGTGCCGGAGTTGACGAGGGCGGAGACCCTCGATCCTTTAAAACTCTCTTTAAGCGCCCTTATGGCGGGCACGGTCAAAAGCACATCGCCTATATGCCTGAGCTTTATGACGAGTATGTTATTTACGCCGTCGAACAAATCAGGCGAGACCTCCGCTGGGAAAAAACATGTTTGAGGCCCTCCTCAGGCCTGGCCCTCCCCGCGCGCCGAAGCCGCTTGCGGACAGGCCCGGCCGGTCAAGGGCCGCTTTTTTCCCTGAGCTTGGCGTACTTCGCCAGCGTGTAGGAGGCGTAGAGCATCGAGAGCATTACTCCGTCGGCCCCGTGAAGGAACCCCCTCTTGAGCACGAACATCTTGAAGAACGTGAACGCCGGGCGGAAGAAGAGGTCGAGGGCCCCGGCGCGTCTGCCCCTGCCGCGCATCTCCTCGGCGGCGAGCGTGGAGTAGCGCTCCATCCTGGTCAGATAGTCGGAGACGTCCCTGTACGTGAAGTGCTCAAGTGGGGTTTTAAGGCGTCCGGCGGCCCCGTCCACCTTTACCGATTCGTGCACCGCCCTCTCGGTGAAGCGGCCCCTGTCCTTCCTGTAGAGCCTCAGGTTGTAATCCGGGTACCACCCGCAGTGCCTTATCCACTTCCTGCCGAAAAAATTCTTCCTCGGCACGTAGTACCCGGCCTTGCCGCCCCCCTCCACGGCCTTCAATAGCTCTTCCTTGAGCGCGGGCGTCACCCTCTCATCCGCGTCCACGTTGAGTATCCATCCGTTGACGGCCCTGTCGCCCAGCAGGTTTTTCTGGGCCCCGAATCCCCTCCACGCGTCGTTAAAGACCTTTGCGCCGTACCTGCCGCATATCTCCACGGTCTTATCCGTACTCCCGGAGTCGGACACCAATATCTCATCGGCCCATTTGACGCTCTCAAGGCACTCCCCGATGTCCTTTTCCTCGTTCAGGGCTATTATGGTGACGGATATCTTTTCCATCTGCGCTCTTCTGTCAGGCCCTTTTCAGCCCCATGCAAATAAGGCCGCGCCAGGGCGCGGCCCGCGTCCTACTTGAGGGGGCGCGCCTCTTCGGCGAGCATCACCGGGATATCGTCTTTTATAGGGTATACAAGCCTGCACCTCTCGCAGACAAGGCCGTCCTTCTTATCATTGAGCCTTATCTTGCCCTTGCACTTGGGACACGCGAGTATGTCCATGAGCTCTTTGTCGATAGCCATCGAAAAACCTCCGGGTTCTTGGGATCGGTATGCGGTATTTTTCAGCGATCCTGCGGTTTCAATATCCCCTTCGGATACGGTACCGGCGGCCTCCACGTCAAGGCCCGGCTTCGCTCCCCTTATATGCCTTGCCCCCGCCCATCCTTATGTACTCGACGCCGCCGGCTATGCTCACGACGGCGGCCATCACGAACCACATCAGCGAGAGCGTCAGGGCCTGTTCCTTGCTGGCGCCGGCCCTGGAAAAAAGGTAGACAAAGGCCCCCTCCCTTATCCCGAGGCCGGACATCGAAATCGGGATCATCGATATGGCCGTTGTCAGGGGGATGAAGAGGAAAAAGTACCCTATGCCGATATCCATGCCGAGCCCCCTGCCCAGGATATAGTACCCTATGATGACGCCGCCCTGGACAAAGACCGAGCAGAAGAATATCTTGGCGAGGATGGGGTAGTGGCGCTTGTATCCCATGAGCACGTTGTAGAACATCTCTATCTTCCTGTTTATCCCGTAAAAATGTATCGTGGAGAGTATCCGCATCACCCATGAATGGAGCGGGCCGACCCATATGACAAGGCTTACGGCGAAAAAGCCGCCTATGAGGGCCACGAAGAACGCCGGAAGCCCCGAATCCTTTATGAGCGGGTAGCCGGGCGCGAGGGCGGCAAGCGTTATGACCATGAGCGCGGCAAAGCCCGAATACCTGTCCATGAAGATGGAGGCGAGGGAGACGTCCCCCCTCCCGGACTCCTTGTAGAGGTAATACCCCTTGATGAGGTCCCCGCCGACCATCGTGGGGAGGAAGTTGTTGAAGAACATCCCAATGAAATATATGGACAGGAGCCTCGGGTAGGAGACCTCCATGTCCTTTTTAAGGATGATGGACCAGCGAAGCGTTGAGACGCTCTGCGTGGCTATGAAAAGGAGCGCCGTAAATGCCACGGACAGGCGGTTGACCGACGCGGCCGTCGTCCACAAGGCCCCTGTGTCGATGTTCCTGAAGAGGGCGTAGAGTATGATTAGACTCACCGCGGCCTTCAGCACGATGGATAATATTTTTTTCATCATCTGCCCAGCACCTTTTTTACGGTGTATATAGGCTTGCCCTGGGACTCGTGGTAGACCCTTGCGAGCATCTCCCCAAGAAGCCCCATCACCACGAGCTGGACACCGAGGATGATAAGGAGCACGCCGAGGAATAGGAGCGGCCTGCCGCCGATGTCCTTGCCCCTGACGAGCTTCTCGAAGCTCAGGTAGAACGCTATCAGGAACCCGATGAAGCCCAGGAGCAGACCCCCTGGGCCGAAGGCGTGTATGGGCCTCGTGGAAAAGCTCTGGAGGAACTTCACGGTGATGAGGTCGAGGATGACCCTGACGGTCCTCGATATCCCGTACTTGGACCGCCCGAACCTCCTCGGATGGTGGGTCGTCTCCACCTCGGTTATGGAGGCGCCCACCCAGGACGCGATCGCGGGGATGAACCTGTGCATCTCGCCGTAGAGGCGGACGTTCTTGATGACCTCTTTCCTGTACGCCTTGAGCGTGCAGCCGTAGTCGTGCAGATAGACGCCCGTTACCTTCGAGATGAGCCAGTTGGCCGTAACCGAAGGGAGCCTCCTGGACAGGAACCTGTCCTGCCTGTCCTTCCTCCACCCGCTCACCACGTCATGCCCCTTTATGCTCTCAAGGAGCCTCGGTATGTCGGCCGGGTCGTTCTGCAGGTCGGCGTCCATCGTGATTATTATGTCCCCGTTGGCGTACTCGAAGCCCGCGGCCATGGCCGCGGTCTGCCCGAAGTTCCTCCTGAAAGAAACTACGACGACGGCGGGGTCTTTTCTCTGCACCTCTTCGAGGAGCCTGAAGGTATTGTCCCTGCTGCCGTCGTCGACGAATATTATCTCGTACTTCCTTTTAAGTCCATCCATCGTCTCCTTAACGGACTTATAGAGGTAGGGGATGGACTCCTCCTCCTCGAATACCGGGATTACGATAGAAACGCTCTCTTCCAAAAAACCCTCCTCTGTAGCATTGGAACTGTTATCGGTTACGGTAAAAATACGTCGTTATCCTTGAAGCTCCCCGCTGGCCAAGCCGCGGGGAATCTTCGACATATAAGGAAGTATCTATTTCTATTCGCTCGCTTGACCCCAAAGCCAAGCTGCGGAGAATACGCTCGCTATGCATGTTCACTGATAACCGACAACAGATAACCGATAACCAAGATGGATTTTATGTCGATACTATTATGAGACGACCATTAAAACCTGCTCAAGCCCATGTTTTCCATGCCCTTGAAGCCGTAGCAGCGGAATATCGTGACCTCTTTAAGCTCCCTGCCCCTGCCGTAGACCGTAAAGGGCTCCCTCAAGCACCTCTCGAACGCATCGAGGACGACTGCGTCTATCTCCGCGTCCCCGCCTTTTACGTATATGGCGTTATATCCGAGGAGCCCATTGAAGCCGGGCCAGAGGTCGTACTGGTTCATCCTCCTTGAGCCGGTATCGGCGTTGTAGACCACGGGTCTGCCCTCCGTATAGAAGGCGAGCTCGCTCGTTATCTGGTAGGTGTCGCTCATTATGAAGGTCTTGCCGGCCCACTCCATCTCCTCCCTTACCCTGGAGACCTTCTCCCCGAGATCCTTCCAGCCGGTGACCCTGTTGTACGGAGGACGGGAAAATATCCCTTTAACCCCCACCGCTTCAAGGGCCTGCGGGAAGCAGGCCAGCAACGAGATTGCCGCGGACAGCGCTATCCCGGATATCGCCGCGGCCTTCAGGGCCCTCCTGCCGGACGCCTTGATCTCTCCGTAGAGAAGCCTGAACGCCCAGACAGAGGCCGGTAGCGCGGTCACGAACGCCGCTATGGCCCAGTTCGCCTGGACCTTGCCGTGAAACCCCTTGAAAAAAAAGAGGAGAAACACCGGCGCGGACGCGAAGAACGCAAGCAACAATCCACCGTCCCTGCGCCTGAAGCCGTTTAGCGCGCACAGATATATCCCGTAGACAAAGCCGATGAATATAACAGGCGTAACGATGCCGAACTGGGAGGCCAGGAACTCAAGAGGTTCTAAAAAAAAGACGCCTCCGGAGCCCACATGGGCCTGGCCCAGAGTATGCTTTATTGTAACCTGTCCGTGCGTAATATTCCAGTAGATAACCGGGGCGGTCAGCGCGATCCCTATGACCGCCCCGATATAGGGCTCGGCCCGTTTGAGCCATACCCTATCCTCCCTGAAAACTATCAGGTACAGGAGGACGCACGGATAGAGGAGCGCTATGGTGTATTTGCCCAGGAAGCCCAGACCCATGAAGACCCCGGCCATGTACCACCACCAGCCCCCCTTGCCGTCCAACGCCCTCTTTACGCAAAGGAGCGCGGCACCCCAGAAAAATACGAGGAGCACGTCCGTAGTCATCAGTATCGCCCCTATTGAGAAGATAGGGACGATATTGGCGAGTATTGCCGCGTAAAAGCCGGTCTTCTCGCACCTGAAGAGGTCCCTGCCGAGCAGGTAGACAACGTAGGAGGCGAGGGTGGAGAAGACCACCGCCCCAACGCGTATGCCGAAGGCGTTGTCGCCGAATATGCGCGTAAAAAAGGCTATTACGTAAGCCACCCCCGGCCCCTTGCTGTAGTATGAGAGCGCGAGCCTCCTCGACCACTCCCAGTAATGGGCCTCGTCCGGGGATACGTCAAAAGGGGCGTAGAGCAGATATATTATCCGCAGGGCCGCGAAGGCGGCGAGTATCGATACAATCTTTTTCCTGTAGCTCAAAACGGGCCTCTTCTCTCGCCGTAATACCGCCTTATACGCTCCAGGGCCCTCCGCCTGACCGCGAACCGCTCGGCCTCGTAAAACACGATAGCCACGGCCGCGCCCAAAAGCGCCCCGCCGGCCACGTCAAGCGGGTAGTGCACCCCGACGTAGACCCTCGAATAAGAAATGACAAAGGCTATCGGCAGGAATATGGCCGCGTACCTTCTGTACCTCGCGGTCAGGAATACCATAGCCGCGGTGATGTTCGTGGCGTGCCCGGAGGGGAAGGAGAACGAACCGCCGCACCCGACAAGGACCCTCGCCCCCTCAAGCGCATGGCACGGCCTTATCCTCCCTACGAGGTGTTTTAACCCCGCGGCGAAAAAGTCCGCCGAGAATACGGCGAGTATCAGTATCACGACAGCCCACCTCTCCTCCTTGCCGCCGGCTATGAGCATCAACGCCGCGGCCACAAGGGCCGAGATCCCGAAAAAATTGAACTTCTGCGTGACATAGGGCATGAAGATGTCGAGGAAATGACTGGTCAGCCCCGTGTTTATCAGGTAAAAAAACTCCGTATCCAGCCTCAATAACGCATCCATCACCCACCACCCGGGTTATTTTTTCTCGTATCCGCAGACGCCCATCACCGCATCGTAGACCTCCTCGACGGAAATCCCATTCATGCACTTCACGTCCGGACATTTCTTCTTGAAGCAAGGGCTGCACTCGAGGTCTTTTCTCAATATGACGTGTCCGC
Organism: Deltaproteobacteria bacterium; assembly: GCA_016234955.1. Classification (GTDB taxonomy): domain Bacteria; phylum Desulfobacterota; class GWC2-55-46; order GWC2-55-46; family GWC2-55-46; genus JACRLF01. The sequence continues at coordinate 30,086 of JACRNN010000077.1, forward strand.
GGCCCCATGGGCCGGTCCTCCACGGCGCGGTCGGGCCGAAGAGCGCTATGACCCGTGTCCCTGCCGCGGCCGCGATGTGCATCGGCCCGGAATCGACCGTTACAGCGAACCTTGAGAGCTTGAAGAGCTGGGCGAGCTCCTTTAGCCCCGTTGCCCCGGCGAGGTTCACGGCCCTGTCTCCTATGCCGGCCTTTATCGCGTCGAGCGCGGCCCTGTCGGACGCCGAGCCGGCCAGCACTGCATAGAGGCCGTGTCTTCCGGTTATCTCTTTCCCGAGCTCGATGAACCGTTCATCGCTCCAGAGTTTCGTCGCCCACCTTGCCCTCGGCGCTATCACGCAGAAGGGCGCGTCCTTCGGCACGCCGTTGCCCTTGAGTATCTCCACGACCCTTTTCCTGTCGTCCCTGCCGAGGTTGAGCGGGAAGACGGCCTTTAGCTTTACGGCCTTGCCTCCGAGGGCGTATCCGGCAAGGTCCAGATACCTCTCCACGGCGTGCTTTTCCGGGTCATACGGCGGGAGCTTCTCGTTAAGGAATATGTGGCTCAACTCCCTGGCGTTTGAGAAGCCTATCTTCCTTGCGCCGTTTAACAGGCGCATCCAGACCCCGCTTTTCAGGAGCCCCTGGAAATCGAGCACGATATCGTATCGCCTGGACTTAAGCCCCCTGGCCACGGCGAGGTTCTCCTTGAGGTTGGCCGCCCACCCGCGTTTGACGACGATGAGCTCGTCTATCATCGGATGGTCTTTCAATATGCCGCTGGCGGCCTCCTCCACGAGCCAGTCTATGCGCGCCTTTACGCCCTTTTCCTCAAAGCCCTGTCTGAGGGCGTAAAGGGACGGCAGGGTATGTATCACGTCCCCGATGGAGGAAAGTTTTACTATCAGCACTCTCATTTTCGACAAGGCTCAACCCGTTCGCGCGTCGATATCGTTTATTATCCAGTCAACGGCCACCGATATGCCGCTCGCGACGAAGTCGGGCGGGCTCTGGAGTTTCTTAAGCTCTTCAGGGCCGCAACCCGTAAGGACGAGCACGGACCTGGCCTCTATGTTGCGGGCAAGCTCCACGTCGGAGGCCTTATCCCCCACGACGTAGATAAACCCCGCGTCTATCCCCTGCTCCTTCGCCGCCTTCATGAAAAGGCCCGCCTTAGGCTTCCTGCACCCGCAGTCCTCATCCGGACGGTGCGGGCAGTAGTATATGCCGTCCATGCGCGCCCCGCGCTCTCCGAGCAACTCGGAGAGCCTCCTGTTCACCGCCGATACGTCCTCGTCGGTGAAATACCCCCTGTTGACTCCTGACTGGTTGCTCACCACGACGGCCTTTATGCCGCGGTCATTGAGCCTCCTGAGGGCCTCGGCGGCGCCCTCTATCAGCACGACGTTGGAGGGGTCCGAGAGGTAGCCGTAGTCGATATTTATCGTGCCGTCCCTGTCAAGGAGCACCGTAGCTTTTACGTTGTTCACGCGCGCCTTACCCATCGCCCGCTCCGTTGAGCAGGGCCTCGGCCTTTTCCGCCACCGTATCCGCCCCTATTGAGGTCAGGCACCTGTAGTGGCCGTACCTGCATTTTCTGTCAAAGCATGGACTGCACTCCATTGAGGCGACCACGACCGCCGTCTTTTCTCCGAGCGGGCCCGTAAGCCGAGGGGAGGTCGAGCCGAAGATTGCCACGGTCGGTGTGCCGAGCGCCGCGCTCAAGTGCATGGGCCCCGAGTCGTTGGTTATAAAGACCTTGAGCCTGCGCAATAGCGCTATCGACTCCCTGAGATTGGTCCTCCCGCAAAGGTCTATATGCCTCGTATTTATCCTCCCGGACACCTCGACGCAAGCCTTAGCGTCGTCCCTTCCGCCGAAGATGAGCGGGATCGCCTTGTACTTGGCGGAAAGCCTTGAGAGTACCGCGGCGAAGCCCTCGGCCGTCCACCTCTTTGCGGGGCCGTAGCTCGCGCCAGGGGCCGCGCCTATGACCGGCGTGGAGCCGGCGGAGTTCTCTTCAAGGAACCTCAAGGCCCACGCGTCCTCTTTTTCGCTTACGTAGAGACGGGGCATGGGTATCGAAGCGCATTGGCCGCCGAGCACATTTACGATGTTGAGGTAGTAGTGCGCCTGATGGCGCCTCTTTATCTCTTCTGTCACGGCCACCGGCCTGGTTAGGAGCCTCGTCCTTAAGTCCCTGGCGTACCCGACCCTCTCCGGTATGCCTGAAATGAAGGCTATGAAGGCCGCGTCAAACGCGTTCTGGAAGAGCACCGCCATGTCAAAGCCCCTTTTCCTGACCTCGCCCCTCAGGCGGAACCTGCCCTTGAGCCCGCCGTGCCTGCCCTTGTCGTCGTACTCGATTATCCCGTCCAGGCGCGGGTTGTTCTCGAAGACGGGGATAACCCTGGATTTGGCAAGGACTGTTATCCTTGCCCTTGGATAGCGGCCCTTGAGGCACTCGAGCGCGGGCAGGCATATTACCGCGTCCCCTATCCAGTTGGGCGCCCTTACGAGGATCGAGCCTATTTTTCCGTTGTCTTCCATTCCATCCGACGCTTAAAACGGGATAAATAATCGACCCTGTATTATATTATAAAAGGCAAGTTCATTGTCAAACTAAATAAGCCGGGCAAGCCCCGTATTTTACTTTACTCTTTTTTTTCTTTATAATCGAGGAGTCGCAAAATTACATCTCATAAAGGTATTTTAAAATGGAGTGGTACCAGAAATCCGTCCACCAGGCCATCAAGGACCTCTCCGCGGACCCCGCGCGCGGCCTGACCGATGGCGAGGCGAGGGAGAGGCTCGGGAGATGGGGGACCAACACCCTGGCCGAGCCTGAGAAAGAGAGCTCCTTTATCAGGTTCCTAAAGCAGTTCGCCGAGTTCATTATAATCGTCCTCATAGGCGCGGCAATGATAGCCGGGGCGCTCGGCGAATGGGTCGACTCCATAGCCATCCTCTCCATAGTGCTCCTGAACGGCGTCATCGGCTTTATCCAGGAGAGAAAGGCCGAGCGCGTCATGGAGGCGCTCAAGAAACTCGCCACCCCCACGGCCAAGGTATTGAGGGACGGCGGATTGAGCTACGTCCCGTCCGCATCCCTTGTCCCCGGCGACACCGTCGTCCTTGAGGCCGGGGACTATGCGCCTGCGGACTGCCGCGTGATAGAGACGTCTTTTTTGAAGGTCGAAGAGGCCGCCCTGACGGGCGAATCCCAGGCCGTTGAGAAAGAGACCGGGGCCATTGAAAAGACCGTGCCGCTGGCCGACAGGACCAACATGGTCTACCTCGGCACTACAGCCGTTTACGGCAGGGGCAAGGCCGCAGTGGTCTCAACAGGCATGGCTACCGAGATGGGCAAGATCGCCCGGCTCCTGCAGGGGGTGAAGCAGGAGCCCACGCCGTTGCAGAAAAAACTCTCCGAGTTCAGCCGCCGCCTCGTCTACGCCGCCGGGGCGATATGCGCGCTGATATTCGTGCTCGGCATAATGCGGGGCGAAGGCGCCGTCGAGATGTTCCTCACCTCCGTCAGCCTCGCCGTGGCGGCCATACCGGAGGGCCTCCCGGCCGTCGTGACCATAACGCTCGCGCTCGGGGTGCAGAGGATGGTCAACAGGCACGCCATCATTAAAAAGCTCCCGTCCGTGGAGACCCTCGGCTCAGCCACCGTAATAGCCTCGGACAAGACCGGCACCATCACCCAGAACCAGATGACCGTCAAGAAGATATACCTCCCAGGCGGCGACGTCGTCTCCGTGACCGGCTCCGGGTACGCGCCGGAGGGGCGGTTCTACAGGGACTCTCAGGAGATAGACCCGGCCTTATACCCCGATCTCCTGCTCGCCATAAAGGCCGGCGTCCTGTGCAACGGGGCAGAGCTTAAAAAGACCGACAACGGATGGAGCGTTGTCGGGGACCCCACCGAAGGGGCGCTCCTGACCCTGGGGCTCAAGGCGGGGATGGAAAAGGGGGCCCTTGCCCACGCCCTCGGCTTTGCCGGCGAGGTCCCGTTCGACGCCTCAAGAAAGCTCATGACGATGGTCTACCGGGGTGATGGACTCCATTACGCGTTTGTCAAAGGGGCCGTTGAGCGCATCCTGCCGCTCTGTACCTCGATATTCGACGGAAAGGCGTCCAGGCCGATTGAAGAGGCCGACATGGAGCGGATAAGAAAGGCGGCGGACGGGCTCTCGACAGAGGCACTGAGGGTGTTGGCCCTTGCCTTCAGGGAATCTTCAGAAGAGTTGACCGTGGAGGACCCGGCCGGACTTGAAAAGGACCTGACCTTTATCGCCGTTGCGGGCATGTTGGACCCGCCGAGGGAGGAGATATCTTCGGCGGTAAAGGTGGCCCGCTCCGCTGGGATAACCCCGATAATGATAACCGGGGACCACAAGCTTACGGCGGTTGCGATAGCGAGGGAGACGGACATATTCAGGGACGGCGACATCGCCGTAACGGGCACGGAGCTTGACGCGATGGGCGCGGAGGAGTTCAGGGAAAAGCTCCCGAGGATAAAGATATACGCCAGGGTCAACCCCGAGCACAAGCTAAAGGTCGTGAAGGCATGGAAGGGGATCGGGGAGGTAATCTGCATGACGGGCGACGGGGTGAACGACGCCCCGGCCCTGAAGGAGGCCGACATCGGGGTGGCCATGGGCATAACCGGCACGGACGTCACCAAAGAGGCCTCCGACATGGTCTTGACGGACGATAACTTCGCCTCCATAGTCTCGGCGGTGGAGGAGGGGCGCGGTATATTCGACAACATAAGGCGCGTCATCCACTTCCTGCTCTCCTGCAATATCGGCGAGATACTCGTCCTCCTTATAGCCTCCCTTGTGGGGATGCCTCTGCCGCTCCTCCCGGTCCAGATACTCTGGACGAACCTCGTCACGGACGGCCTGCCGGCCCTCGGACTTGCTATGGAGCGGGTAGACCCGACCGTCATGGAGCGGATGCCGAGGAAAAGGGACGAGGGGATTGTGACCGGAAGGCTCCTCGGCGTAATGACGCTCCAGGGCGTATTCATCGCCTTATGCACCCTGTCGGTATTCGCCCTCGAGGTCTACTACTTCGGGGCGCCTCTTATGAAGGCGCAGACCATGGCCTTTACGGTGCTGGTCTTCTGCCAGAAGTTCCACGTCTTCAACTGCAGGAGCGTCTGGGAGTCCGTGTTCAAGATAGGCGTATTCTCCAACAACATGCTCAACTGGGCGGTGGCGACGATACTCGCCACCCAGCTCATCGTCATCTACGTCCCGCCGCTCCAGCCGATATTCAAGGTCGCGCCCCTGGGCTGGTTCGACTGGGTGGTGGTGACGACGGCTTCCGTCCAGCCGCTTGTCATGATGGAGATAGTCAAGGCAGTACTATCAAAAAGGTGGATGGGACGGCAGGAGGGGGCATGAGGGGCCTCTCAGGGTTTAAAACCACGGCGGCCTTGGAACGCTAAAAATCCCTCGGCACCTTGAGCATCCGGTCGAGCGCGGCCTTTGCCCCGGCCCTTATATCCTCGTCCACGGAGACCACGTTCTTCATCTCCCTCAGGCTCTCGGCCACGTCCTCGAGGGCCGTCAGCTTCATGTTCGGGCAGACGAGCGACCTGGACGGCAATATGAACTTCTTGTCCGGGTTATCCTTCTTAAGCCTGTAGAGTATGCCCATCTCCGTGCCGACGATTATCGTCTTTGCCGCGCTCGACTTCGCGTACTTGTACATGCCTGAGGTCGAGCATACGTGGTCGGCGAGCCTGACGACCGCGGGACTGCACTCCGGGTGGCAGACAAAGACCGCCCCGGGGTTCTCCGCCTTAGCCTTCAAGACCTCTTCCGTGGTAAGCTTCTCGTGCGTGGGGCAGAACCCGTCCCACCACTCCATCTTCTTCTTCGCTGAGAGGGACACGTAGTGGGATAGGTTCCTGTCCGGTATCATGTAGACCCTCTCTTCCGCGAGCGAGTTGACCACGCTCACGGCGTTGGCCGAGGTGCAGCATATATCGCTCAACGCCTTTACCGCGGCGCTCGTGTTGACGTACGCGACCACCGGGACCCCCGGCCTCTTCTCCTTTTCCCTTATCAGCTCCTCGGGGGTTATCATGTCCGCCATCGGGCACCCGGCGTCCATCCTGGGCAGTATCACGGTCTTTTGAGGGGAGAGTATCGCGGCGGACTCCGCCATGAAGCGCACACCGCAGAAGACTATGACCTTGGCGGCGGATTCTGAGGCGGCTTGGCTGAGCGCGAGCGAATCGCCGGTGATGTCAGCGGTCTCCTGCACCTCGTCCCTCTGGTAATTGTGCGCCAGCATTATGGCGTCCCGCTCCTTCAACAGGGCCCGCACCTCTTTTTTAAGGCTATCTTTATCCCTCATATCCGTCCCGTCCGGCCCCCCTCCCGAAAATATTCACGCAGGCATTGATTATATGATAATATATAAGAAAATAAAATCGGTAAATGATGGCCGGGATCAAGGCGCGCTTAAAGCCCGGAATAAAATCCGATAGCAAGGGATCATATCAGATATGACGCTCACAGCCACTGAGAAAAGGACCATACTGAGGCTTGCCAGGACCTCCATAGAGTCGCACCTGATAGGGACTCCCCCCTTCAGGATAGACCCTGAGAAGGGCGCCATGACCGAGGACTCCGGCGCGTTCGTGTCGCTCCACAGGGGTGGAAGGCTCAGGGGCTGCATAGGCACATTCGCCTCCCCCAACCCGCTCTACAAGACCGTGATGGACATGGCCGCGGCCGCGGCACAGAAGGACCCGAGGTTTCCGCCCGTCGCCCCTGAAGAGCTCAAGGAGATAAAGATAGAGGTGTCGGTCCTGACCCCGCTAAAGGAGATAACAGGCCCGGAGGAGATAGAGATAGGCAGGCACGGCATCTATATAGTCAAGGGTAGCGCCAGGGGGGTGCTACTGCCGCAGGTGGCCGTCGAGCACGGTTTCGACCGGTACGTATTCCTCGACCAGACATGCGTTAAGGCCGGGATCTCCCCGGGAGACTGGAAAGAGGGAGCCACGATATTCACCTTCGAGGCCGAGATATTCAAGGAGGAGTGAGGCGTTTCCTACCCAAGCTTTCCGGCCGTCTCCCTTATCCTCCTGACGCCCTCGACCACGTTCTTCATCGAGGTCGCGTATGAAAGCCTTATGTATCTGTCGTCCCCGAACGGCCCTCCGGGGACGACGGCAACGCCCGCCTCGTCGAGGAGACAGGCGGCAAAGTCCGCCGATCCCTTGACCTCGCGGCCCTTGAACCTCCCGCCAAGAAGCCCTGAAATGTTCGCGAATACATAGAACGCCCCGAGCGGCTTGAACGCGCTAATGCCCTCGATGGAGTTGAGCGCCTCCACCATGGCGTTGCGCCTCTTCTCGAACTCCTTGACCATGATCGCCAGGGAGTCCTGCGGGCCGCTTATAGCCTCCACTGCCGCCCACTGGCTTATCGACGCCGGGTTTGACGTGGACTGGCTCTGGATGGAGGTCATGGCCTTTACTATCTCCTTTGGCCCGGCGGCGTATCCTATCCTCCAGCCGGTCATGGAGTACGTCTTTGATACTCCGTTGAGCACTACGCTACACCTCTTCGCCTCCTCGGACGTCGAGGCGATGGACGCGGAGTTGAACCCGTCGTAAGTCAGCTTCTCGTATATCTCATCCGATATTATCAGGACGTTATTCTCAAGCGCAACGTCCGCGAGCCCCTTCAACTCCTCGAACGTGTACGCGGCCCCGGTCGGGTTTGAAGGGCTGTTTATGACGACGGCCTTTGTGCGCGGGGTGATGCTCTCCCTGAACGCCTCAACGGACATCTTGAAGCCCGCTGACTCTTCCGTGGGTATTATCCTGGGCACGCCCTTGCCGAGGGCTACCATCACCGGGTACGAGAGCCAGTAGGGCGACGGGATGACGACCTCGTCGCCGGGGTCGAGTATGGCCTGGAAGAGGTTATATATGGAGTGCTTCCCCCCGCAGGATACGATTATCTCGTCCCTTGAGTACGCGAGGCTGTTGTCCCTCTTGAACTTGCCTATTACGGCGTCCTTGAGCTCGTTTATGCCGCCGACCGCTGTATATTTGGTCTGGCCGTCCCGTATCGCCTTTATGGCGGCGTTTTTTATGTTCTCGGGCGTGTCGAAGTCCGGCTCGCCCGCGCCGAGGCCGACGATGTCCCTGCCCTCGGCGGCCAGGGCCTTGGCCTTTGCGGTGATCGCGAGTGTGGCGGACTCCTCCAGCCCGGAGAGCCTGCCCGAAAGCCTGATCATTGAAGATGCTCCTTGTCGGTCTTGGTTTTAACGTTCTTGAAACCCATGGCTCCCATGCTGACGCACTTCCTTAAAGCCATGATTGGCCGGGATGGCACATACTTCTTTTCCTGAAAGAACACGCAATTTACCCAATCGCCACCTCAAGCTGGGTCACGAAAACCTCATCATGAAGTCGCTGCTTTATCTCCTCAGGTGATGCGGTCTCGGAAAATAGCTCCAACGCTTCGCGCAGATTGTCCCTGGCGTGTTCGACGCTGTCCCCCTGACTTGCGATATCCAACTCCGGGCACAGTGACACATATCCGTCGCCCTCGCGCTCAATAATTGCTGTAAGTTTCATGGATGACCTCCTATCTCCCTACGTTCGTATCTCATTCGATAAAGGGAGGCGGGGCCGTAAACGAGCCTACCGCCCCTTGCCCCCTCCGTACTTCTCCTTGAGCCTCCCGGCCACCCCTGGCGTGACAAACGCGCCGACGTCCCCGCCGAGCCTCGCTATCTCCTTTATGAACCTCGAGCTGACGGCGGCGTAGTTCTCGGCGGTCATCATGAAGACCGTCTCGACGCCGGGGTCGAGCTTGCGGTTTATGAGCGCCATCTGGAACTCGTATTCGAAGTCAGAGATGACCCTCAGGCCCCGCAATACCGTCCGGGCCTTCTTCTTCCTCATATACTCTATCAGCAGTCCGTCGAAACTCTCGACACTTACGTTGCCGTACCCCTTTATCTCCTCCCCTATCGTCTCAAGGCGCTCTTCCACGTCAAAGAGCGGCGCCTTGGACTGGCTGACGGCGACGGCGACGATGAGCTGGTCGAAGAGGTTCAACCCCCTCTCTATTATGTCGAGATGGCCCCTTGTCATCGGGTCGAACGTCCCTGGATATACCCCTATGTGCTTAACTTTCGCCATCCTTCGCGCGCGGCCTCAGGAAATATACCAGAGTGTCGCCGTACCTCCTCTCGTCCGTTATATCGAGGTTCTCAAGCGCCGCCTTCAACGGCGCCCTCCTGGAGGTCTCGGCCACCATCACGCCGGAGCTGTTTAAAAGCCCGGAGGCGTCCACGGCCTCTACAGTCTCATGGAAAAGGGATGTATCGTACGGAGGGTCTACTATAATGAGATCGTATCCAGGGCCCTTCCCTGAGAGATAGCGGATAGCGCTGAGGACGTCCTTTTTCAATATGACGGCGTTTTCAAGCCCGCAGGCCTCAAGGTTCTTTTTTATGATGGAGACGGCCTTCGAGTCCATATCGACGAATACCGCTTCTTCGGCGCCCCTGCTGAGCGCCTCTATGCCCATCGCGCCGCTGCCGGCATAAAGGTCCATCACCCTTTTGAAAGGGAACTCCCTCGGGAGTATGTTGAAGACCGCCTCCCTGACCTTATCCGATGTCGGCCTTATGGAGAGCCCCGTGAAGCCGGCGAGCCTCCTGCCTTTGCACTTTCCGGCGATTACCCTCATTCCGGGATATCCACCCGCGGCGCGGCGCGGCCCCGCGTCGTCATTTCTTCCTGGCGCCGCGCGGCTCCCTCCCCGTCATCGCCCCGAAGACCTTGATGGAGACGAGCCTGCTCCGCGGCCCGTCGAACTCGGAGAAGTAGACCGCCTGCCACTGGCCGAGGGCCGGCCTGCCCTTTGTCACCGGGACGATGACGCTGCTCCCGACGAAAAGGGACTTGAGATGCGCGTCCGCGTTTCGCCCGTACTCCCCCTTGTTGTGCCGGTAGGTGGGCTTGTTCGGGACCATCTCGTCCAGGAATTTATGGAAGTCCTCCTCGAGGTCCTTATCCGGGTTATTGAAGTGCAGGCCCGCGGTGGTATGGCCCGTGGATACCAGCGCCATGCCTTCGCTTATGCCGCTTTCAAGGATGACGGCCTCCACCTGGTTGGTGATGTTCACCTCCTCGGTCTTCGCGCCTGTCTTTATCCTGATCGCGTTGGTAAAAACCTTCATTTACCCTCCTCGATAACCGGATTTTATTTTTAGCGTCCTGACACCCCTTGGGTCTTTAAGGCCGGGGAGGTTTCATTTTTTTAGCGTTCTGATACCCCACAGGCCTTTGAGCTTGGTGAGGTTTCATTTCGATAGCGGGGCCGTATCGCCTGGACGGCTACAATTATACTTTTTTGCGGCGGATAATGCCATAACTTCCATGCCGGGCGGTCCGCGTTTTCGGCGGCCCGTCAGACCCTGAACCTGCCCTCCCTGGAGATGACGCCGCTTCTCCTGGCGTCATTGATGATCCTCCTGGCGTTCTCGACCTTGTCCTCCTCAACCGCTATCCTCTTCTCGAAGTACACATCGGGGTCGGCGGAGGGGTTGAACGTCCTGATGGAGCAACTTATGTCATAGTCCTCCAAAAGGGTCTCTATCACGTTCGCGTCGAACTCGTCGTAGAACGAATATATGTCTATGAAGTCTATCCTGCTGGCCATCGGTTCACTGAGTATATTGAAAAGCGATTATTTTGTCAACGGTTACATACGGGTGGTAATGTACCATATCTTGTGTCAGTAAAAGGAAAGGGGTATCTTTATAGCGGCTCGCAACCAACTATAAGGAGATACCCCTATGGCCCAGAGAGCCACGATTGAGAATTTCTCACAAGCCGCGCGGATAGTCGAGGAGTTGAATATAAGCTGATGCGACGGATGGTCTGGGGACGAGTGGAAGGAGGAA
>JACRNN010000078.1 GCA_016234955.1 Deltaproteobacteria bacterium
GACGGAGTCGTCATCATACCCTGAAGAGGCCCTTACCACAAGCTCTCTGTTGTCGTCCTCCACGACCATTATGAACGCCTTTTCCGCGCCCATTATTATCTGGGCGATGTCCATCGTCTTCCCGAATATCAGCTCCTTGTCGTTCGCCTCGTCGAGGGTTTCGCTTATGGTATGGAGGATGGAGAGGTCCCTTATCTTGTCTTCGAGCCTCTTCCTCGCCACCTCCGGCATCCTTCCTATGGCCCTGTGGTCGGCCACCGGCATTAAAGCCCTGTGCGCCCTGATGACGTGGGCTTCGTTGGCGGCCTTCCTTACCGCTATCTCAAGCTCCTCGGCCTTGAACGGCTTCGGCAGGAAATCAACGGCGCCTATCTTCATAGCCTCGACGGCCCTGTCGATGGTCGGGTACCCGGTGATCATCACAACCGGCACGTCAGGGGCCGTCTGCTTGGCCATCTGGAGAAAATCCATCCCGCTGAGACCCGGCATGTTTATATCGGCCAGCACGACGTCGTAGTTGTTGCCCCTCAAGTCCGCGATGGCCCTCTCGGCGGAATTGAAGTCGTTTACGCTCCAGCCCTTCCTCGTGAGTATCTCGGATATGGCGTCGCGCACTCCGTCGTCGTCGTCGATGACCATTATCTTTACGGAATTCAAGTCATCATTAATAACCGGCTGCAAGTTCGGTCTCCTTTGACCGCCCACCCGGAGCAGACCATGAATATGCATGGCGAGCGCATTCCCCAGCCCCAAGCCGCGGGGTCAAGCGAGCGAATAGAAATTGTTTCCTTACATATCGAAGATTCCCCGCGGAAAAGCCGCGGGGAGCTTCAATTTACTAACTGCGCTGTGTGTCCTGGCCCGGCAAGCCGTTCCGCTAAACCGGACCAGTGATGAAGCATGCCGACTTCCCCTTCGTCATGCCTTCGAGGCGGTCTTTACCTTGAGGAACCTGTCCGCCTCCTTGAGATACTCCTGGCGCTTCAACGGGTTCCCGCCCCCGTTCTCCGGCATCCCCATCTTCTCTTCGTAGCCGTCCGTCTCCCGCGCCGCGGGCAAGGCGCCGCCCGCCCGTGAAAGCGCGTCCTTTAACGCCGCCATCTCGCCGTACGCGCTCCTCAGCTCGTCAAGCAGGGCCTTGTTCTGCGCGACGAGCCTCAGGCGCTCGGAGGTCTTCTTCAGGACTATCATGAGCTCATCGAGCCTGAAGGGCTTGGCTATATAGTCGTATGCCCCGGCCTCGATGGCCTTTACGGCCGTCTCGATGGTCGAATATCCGGTAATGATTATCACCAATATCGACGGGTCGAGCTCCTTTATCTTCATCAGAAGCGTGATACCGTCCATCCTGGGCATCATAAGGTCCGTGATGACGATGTCATACTTCTCCATC
>JACRNN010000155.1 GCA_016234955.1 Deltaproteobacteria bacterium
GTTGGGACAAAGAGCGAAAACAATATCCATCTCTATAAAAAATTAGGCTATCGTATCTTTAAAACAACCAAATATGGATGCGGAAATATTGAAATCTTTTATATGGAAAAAATTGTCGAGTAACTATCTAAAGCCCGGTAGCCCGGTAGCCCGGTAGGATGGGTTGAGCGTAGCGAAGCCCATCAGTTCAACTTCTACTCGTTCGCATGACCACAGGGCAATGCTCGCGGGCCTCGCGTCCCCCTACCCCCGCCACCTCAATACCGGCTCCCTTGCCGCCCGTGTCTCATCGACCCTGCGCACCTTCGTATTGAGCGGTCCGTTCTTGAGTAGCTCCGGGGATGACTTTGCCTCCGCGTCTATCTTCTTTACCGCCTCGATGAAGCTGTCGAGGGTCTCAAGCGTCTCTGTCTCCGTGGGCTCCACCATTATCGCACCCGGCACCACGAGCGGAAAGTAGACCGTCGGCGGGTGGAAGCCGTAGTCTATCAGCCTCTTCGCGATGTCCATCGTGTTTACGCCGTTCTCCGCCTGTAGCTTGTCCGAAAATACGCACTCGTGCATGCACGGCTCGTCGAACGCGAGGCTCAAGGTGTCCTTAAGCCGCTCTTTCATATAGTTGGCGTTGAGTATGGCCACAATGCTCGCCCTCTTGAGCCCCTCCCCGCCCATGCGCCTTATGTAGCTGTAGGCCCTGACCATGATTGAGAAGTTGCCGTAGAACGCCTTGAGCCTGCCTATGGTCCTTGGGCGGTCGTATACGAGGGAGTACTTCTTGCCGGCCTTTTTTATCCTCGGCACGGGCAGATAAGGCTCAAGCGCCTTTTTGACCCCGACCGGGCCGCTCCCCGGGCCCCCGCCGCCGTGGGGGGTGGAAAACGTCTTGTGGAGGTTGAGCTGTACGACGTCTACCCCGAGGCCGCCGAGGGAGACCAGCCCCATCACGGCGTTCAGGTTGGCGCCGTCGCAGTAGACGAAGCCGCCCTTTTTATGGACTATCGCGGCTATCTCTTTTATGTTCCGCTCAAAGAGGCCGAGCGTATTCGGGTTGGTGAGCATGAGGGCCGCGGTATCCTCGTCCATAACGGCCTCGATGGCCGAGGCGCTCAAGACCCCTTTGCCCTCTGATTTCACGGGGACGACCTTAAAACCCGCCAGATGCGAGCTCGCCGGGTTTGTGCCGTGGGCGGTATCGGGTATTATGACCTTGTGCCTGGGCCTCTTCCTGTCCTTGAAGTACGCGGCTATCATGAGGAGGCCGCAGAGCTCGCCGTGGGCCCCTGCGGAGGGCTGGAGGGTAACGGCGTCCATGCCGCTTATCTCGCATAGATATGCCTCGAGCTCATGCATCAACTGGAGCGCGCCCTGGGCAAGCCCTTCGGGCTGATACGGGTGGAGCATGGTGAACCCCTCAAGACGCGACACCGCCTCGTTGACCTTGGGGTTGTACTTCATCGTGCACGAGCCGAGCGGATAAAATCCGGTATCGACCCCGAAGTTCCACTGCGAGAGCCTGGTATAGTGGCGCACCGCGTCTATCTCCGAGACCTCCGGGAACCCGGCGGTCCCGTCCCTCAGGAAGCCCTTGGGGACGAGGCTTTCGAGAGCGGCCTCAGGCACGTCGCACGGCGCCGGAAGAACGCCCGAGCGGCCCTCTGAATTCTTCTCGAATATGAGGGGCTCGTCCATGATAAGCCCCTTTGCGCCTTCAATGGTCATTGCGATAGCTTCCCGATCTCCGAGACGAACCTGTCGATATCTTCCTTTGAGTTCATCTCGGTAGCGGCAACGAGTATATGGCGGTCGAGCTCAGGGTATAACCTCTTGAGCGAAACCCCGCCCATTATCTTCTTTTTAAGGAGCGCCTTCAATACGCCCTCCGGGTCCTTATCCACCCTTATCGTGAACTCGTTGAAGACGGGCGAACTGAAGGCGATATCAACGCCCTTGGTCGCGCGGAGGCCCTCTTTCAGGTAATTGGCCTTGAAGAGGTTGTGGACCGCGAGTTGCTTAAGCCCCGTTGCGCCGAGCGATACCAGGTGCACGGCCGCTGACAGGGCGCAGAGGCCGTGGTTGGTGCAGATGTTGGAGGTGGCCCGCTCCCTCCTTATGTGTTGCTCGCGTGTGGCGAAGGTCAGGCAAAAGGCCCTCTTGCCGTTCTTATCGACGGTCTGCCCGACTATCCTGCCGGGCATCTGGCGCACGAACTCGCTCTTTGTAGCCATGAAGCCCAGGTAGGGCCCGCCGTAACTGAGGGGATTGCCGAAGGACTGGTTGTCGCCCACGGCTATGTCGCAGTTCATCTCGCCGGGCGGCTTGAGCAGCCCGAAGGAGACCGCTTCGTTCGTGACAACGATAAGGAGGCCTTTTTTCGCATGGATGACCCGCGACAGCGCCTCCACATCCTCAAGCGAGCCGAAGAAGTTCGGGTGCTGGACCACGAGGCAGGCGGTATCTCCGGTCAAGGCCGCCTCCACGGCCTCCGGGAGCGTCCTTCCAGCCTCGGTGCAGTAAAACACCTCGGATACGTGGTCGGAAGCGCCCGCCATGTACGTCCTTACCGTCTCCCTGTACTCGGGGTGGAGCGCAGAGCTTAAAAGGACGGCGTCCTTGCCGGTTATGCGCCTCGCCATGAGCACGGCCTCGGCCACGGCCGAAGCTCCGTCGTAGAGCGACGCGTTGCTCACGTCCATTGACGTGAGCTGGCATACGAGGGTCTGGTACTCGAATATGGCCTGGAGCGTGCCCTGGGATACTTCCGGCTGATAGGGGGTGTAGGAGGTGTAGAACTCGGACCTCGATATGAGGCTGTCCACGACCGCCGGTATGTAGTGGTTGTAGGCGCCGGCCCCGAGGAAGCTTGCATACTCCCGGGTCGTAGAGTTCCTTGAGCTTAAGTCCTTTAATACCCCGGCAAGCTCCTGTTCGGAGATCCCTTTGGGGAGGTCGAGGTCTTTGGCGAGCCTGAGCCGGGACGGGAGGGCGCCGAGCAGGTCTTCAACAGAGGATGCGCCAACGGCCTTTAGTATCCTTTCAATATCTTTTTCAGTATGCGGGATGTATGGCACGTACTCTACTTCTCTTCCTCTATGAACTTCTGGTAATCCTCGGCGCTCAGCAGGTCGCCGAGGTCATCGGCGCTTGATATCTCCACCTTTATCATCCA
>JACRNN010000156.1 GCA_016234955.1 Deltaproteobacteria bacterium
CCTGTCCCTGAGCGCCGGGAGCTTGAAGGCTATGACGTTGAGCCTGTAGAAGAGGTCCTCCCTGAAGCGGCCGTTCTTTATCTCCGCGTCGAGGTCCTTGTTGGTGGCCGATATTATCCTCACGTTGACCTTTATCCTGGAACTCCCCCCCACCCTGCGCACCTCCCTCTCCTGCAGGACCCGGAGGAGCTTGGCCTGAAGCACCATGCTCATGTCCCCTATCTCGTCCAGGAAGATGGTCCCGCCGTCCGCGGCCTCGAAAAGCCCGATGTTGCGCGCATAGGCGCCGGTGAAGGCGCCTTTTTCGTACCCGAAGAGCTCGGTCTCGAGGAGGTTCTCGGGTATGGCGGCGCAGTTTATGGCCATGAAGGGCTTGAGGCTCCTGGGGCTCGCGTGATGGATGGCCCTGGCTATGAGCTCCTTGCCGGTGCCGCTCTCCCCGTATATCAAGACGGTGGCGGAGCTTCCGGAGACCTTCTTCATCATCCTGAAGATATCCCTCATCTTGCTGTCGTTGCCTATTATGCCCTCGACCCTGAACCGCTTCTCGAGCTGCTGTTTGAGCAGGAGGTTCTCGCTCATGAGCCGTGACTTGTCCACGGCCTTTCTGGTTATTATGAGGAGCTTCTCCCTGTCTATCGGCTTCGTGAGATAGTCGAAGGCCCCCTCCCTTATCGATTCCACGGCGGAGTCTATGGTGCCGTGGGCCGTTATTATGACCACGCTTACGCTTGGCCTCTCCCTCAATATGTGCTTCAGGAGCTCATGGCCGCTCATCCCCGGCATCTTCAAGTCGGAGAGCACGAGGTCGAAGCTCGTCTTCTGTATCGCCTCTATGGCGTCCATGCCGCAGGCCGCCGTGGCGACGTCGTACCCCTCGCTCTCCAGTATGGCCTTGAGTATTTCCCTCTGGCCCTTTTCATCGTCTACTACAAGTACCGTCGCCTCCATAATCCCCCTGCGCTCACGGATAAGCGGTTGAAGATGCGGATAGTGAAACCCTCCCCGGTTTGAAAGCCACGGGGGCTTTGGAACGTTAAAAAAATGAAACCCTTCAGGCTTCAAGACCAGAGGGGTTTCAGAACGCTGAAAGATAAACCCGACGCGGCTTGAAAACCCAAGATGGTTCCGGAACGTTAAAAAACTAAACCCTCAGCCCCTCTACGACGCCCTCAGCCCTTTTCACCGGGTTTACCGGCAGATAGATTATCACCGCCGTGCCCTTGCCCGGGGCGCTCCTTACCACGACCCTGCCGCCGTGCTCTTCTATGATCCTTTTGGTCAGGGGGAGGCCGAGGCCAATCCCCAAGTCCTTGGTCGTGAAGTACGGTTCGAATATCCTGGGGATATCCTCCGGCTCTATGCCGCAGCCGGTGTCCTCGACGCAGACGGAGGCGAACCCCGCCTGGACGGCCGTTTCCACCCTGAGCGTGCCGCCCTCTGGCATCGCCTGTATGGCGTTGAGGAGTATGTTCAGGATGCAGGTCTTTATGTGCCTGTAGTCGGCGTTTATCGAGGACGACGGGCTCAGGTTCATCGACTCCACCTTTATCTTCTGCTCGGCGCACCTCTCGGCCACGAGCGAGAGCGTCTCCTGTATCACCGGCTCGATCATCATCTTCTTGAGGTCGAGCTTAAGCGGCCTGCCGAAGTTCAGGAAGTTGCTCACCATGCCGTCGAGCCTCTCTATCTCGGACTTTATGCCGGCGATGGAGGACAGGAAGGTCTCCCTGGCCGCCGGGTCTTTGGGGGTATGGATGCTCCTTAAGTGGTCTATGGACAGGTTTATGAAGTTCAGCGGGTTCCTGACCTCATGCGCTATGCCGGAGGCGAGGGTGCCGATCTTGGACATGTGCTCGGCCTCCTTGAGCCTGGACTCGAGCTCGCGGTTGTCGTTGAGCTTCCTCACCATGTCGTTGAAGTTCTGGGTGAGCTTGCCTATCTCGTCGTCGCCCGTGACCTCAAGCCTGACCGATAAGTCCCCGCCGGCCACCTTGTGCGCGGCCTGCGCGATGTTGAGCACCGGGGCCGCGTATCTTTTCGAGAGGTACCTGGCGGCCAATATGCCTATGGAGAATATCGCCAACGTGGCGATAAGCCTGTTGCGGTGGTTCCTCCTTGCCACGGCGGCGAAGTCGTCGAACTGGGTGGATATGTGGATGTACCCGAGCCGGTCCTTGCCCACGACGACGGGCAGGAGTATGTCGTATATCTTCTGCCCCCCCTCCGTCGTGGTATACTCGGTCAAGTTGCCGATGTTCCTGAAGCTCTCGCCCTTGACGGCGAGCTTCTTGCCGATAAGCGCCGGGTTGGAGCTTGCGATAACGTCCCTGGCGTTATTTACGACCGATATCTCCTTTATCCCCTTCTTCTTCAACCTTGTGAGGCCCTTGATCTGGGTGAGGTACGCCCCCTCGTTCGACAGCGATATCTGCTCTATCGATATCTGTATGGCGGTTGAAATCTCCTCGGTGTGCCTCCTGACCTCCTCCATGAGGTCCTTCTCGGCGGTGCCGTAAAGGAATAGAAGGGACGTTACGGACAGAAAGCAGAGAGAAGCCATCATGAAGAGCAGCTTGGTCTTTAGCGTAAGGCTTGAAAGTATGTTGCGCATGGGGCACCTATTGTTTACAGGGTGCTTCTAAAAATTAGGGAAGCTCTGATTAATTATGTTTTTCTGTCATTCTGAGGAAGCACGTTCACTATGTTCAGTGTAAACTCCGCGACCGAAGAATCTCGTAACTTATTGATTTTATAGACGTTGAGATTCTTCGCTTTGCTCAGAATGACATGCTATTGCGAATTAATCAGAGGTTCCTTAGATATTTTTTCTATAATATGTGAGCATTGTTATTTTCGCCCCAACAAAGAAATCGGGAAAAAGAGCAATTTTTAGAGGCACCCTATAACTTACTATAATATCTCATACTTTATCTGGAATCAATAACTACCGCCGAAGCCGGCCAAGTCCTCGGCGGAACGGACACCCTCCCTTCTTATATATTGACTACCTCCGCCGTGCTGTGATAACCTTTTAAGCTTATGAAAAAGCCTAATTATTTCCCCTCGTTAGAAGTTTTCAAGGAGAAGGCCCGGAGCCATAACGTCATCCCGGTCTACAGGGATATCCTCGCGGACACGGACACGCCGGTCTCGGCCTTCATGAAGATAGACAACGGCGGGGATGCGTTCCTCCTGGAGAGCGTCGAGGGCGGCGAGAAGTGGGGCAGGTACAGTTTTCTTGGCGCCTCCCCGAGGATGGTGGTGCGGAGCAAGGCCAATCGCACCGAGATAATCGAGGGGGAGAAAAAGACGGTGGAAGAGGGGGATCCTCTACAGGTACTTAAAAGGCTCATGGCCGGGTACGACCCGGCATCCGTGGAGGGCGCCCCCAGGTTCTTCGGCGGCGCCATCGGGTACATCGGCTACGACATCATAAGGCATATCGAAAAACTCCCGGACGTATCGAAAAAGGACCTCGACGTCTATGACCTCTTCTTCGTCTTCACGGACACGCTCCTTGTCTTTGACAACGTCGAGCACAAGATAAAGGTCATCGCCAACGCCTGCATAGGCGGCGGCGCCGATGTGGAGGAGGAGTACAGGAGGGCCGTCTCCAGGATAGACGCCGTCATAGAGGAGCTTGTGACAAAGGGCCTGCCGCACAGGAAACCCGCGCCCCCGGAACACCCGCTGGTCTCGTCCAACTTCAGGAGAGAGGACTTCCTCGAGGCCGTTGAGAGGACAAAGGGGTACATCAGGGACGGCGACATCATCCAGGCGGTGATATCGCAGAGGTTCTCCACCGAGCTCAAGGTCGACCCGCTCGACATATACAGGGCTCTGCGCGTGGTCAACCCCTCCCCGTACATGTTCTTCCTGAGGCTCGGGGACCTGACCCTTGCCGGGTCGTCCCCTGAGATACTCGTCAGGGTCGAGGGCCCGGAGGTCAACGTAAAGCCCATAGCCGGGACCAGGAGGAGGGGGCGGGACGACGAAGAGGACGCGGCCCTCGAAAAAGAGCTCCTTGCCGACCCCAAGGAGAGGGCCGAGCACATCATGCTCGTGGACCTCGGAAGGAACGACGTCGGCAGGGTCTGCGAGCCGGGCACCGTGGTCGTGGACGCATTCATGTCGGTTGAAAGGTACTCCCACGTCATGCATATAGTTTCAAACGTCCGCGGCAGGCTCAAGGACGGCTTGAGCCCGTTTGAGGCGTTGAGGTCGTGCTTCCCGGCCGGGACCCTCACCGGGGCCCCCAAGGTCAGGGCGATGGAGATAATAGAGGAGCTTGAGCCGTGCAAGAGGGGCGTCTACGGCGGCTCTATCGGATACATAGGGTACTCCGGGTGCATGGACATGTGCATAGCGATACGCACGATGGTGATAAAGGACTCCCGCATATACATACAGGCCGGGGCCGGGATAGTGGCCGACTCGGTGCCTGAAACGGAGTTCGAGGAGACCGAAAACAAGGCAAGGGGCGTTTTGAAGGCCGTAACCATGGCCATGGACGGGCTGATATGAACCCTCGGTCTTCGGAACGTTAAAAAAATAAACCGCCGCAAAAAACGGACAACGGAACCACCATGCTTCTGATGATCGACAACTACGATTCTTTTACCTACAACCTCGTCCAGTACTTCCAGGAACTCGGCGCTGACGTGGAGGTGTACAGGAACGACGCAATAACGGTGAAGGAGATGGAGCGGAGGAACCCCCGCAGGATAGTGGTCTCCCCCGGGCCCTGCGACCCGCGGAAGGCCGGCATCTCGGTTGAGGCGATAAAGCACTTCGCGGGCAGGGTGCCGATACTCGGGGTGTGCCTCGGCCACCAGTCCATCGGCTACGCCTTCGGCGGCAGGGTGGTAAAGGCCGGGCGCCTGATGCACGGCAAGACCTCGATGGTATACCACGACGGCAGGACCATATTCGACCGCATCGAGAACCCCTTCGAGGCCAACCGCTACCACTCCCTCATCGTGGAGAGGGCGAGCCTGCCCGATTGCCTCGAGGTGAGCGCGTGGACGGATATGGATGAGATAATGGGCCTCAGACACAAAAAGTACCCTATAGAGGGGGTACAGTTCCACCCGGAGTCGATCCTCACGAGGGCCGGCAAGGACATACTGAGGAACTTCCTTAAAATTCCCCGATAGCTTGGGCTTAGGATAATTTTCAAGTAAGGAATTTATCGTTTGTAATTCGCTCGCTCCTCCCCGCGAGCCTTGCTGCGGGGAATCCGCTCGCTATGCTTGTTGAAAAGTACAGGTAGTCGGGAAAAAGAGCTATTTTCAGAGGTAGCCAAGATGATAAAAGAGGCGATAGCCAAGATAGTCAAGGGACAAGACCTCTCCGAGCGGGAGATGATATCCGTTATGGAGGAGGTGATGACCGGCGGGGCCGCGCCGGCCCAGATAGGCTCGTTCATCACGGCGCTGCGCATGAAGGGCGAGACGGTGGAGGAGATAACCGGCGCCGCGAGGGTGATGAGGGAGAAGTCCCTCAAGGTGTCGGTGCCGGCCCCGGCGGACAATATCGTTGACACCTGCGGGACAGGCGGGGATGAGTCCATGACGTTCAACATCTCCACCGCCTCCGCGTTCGTGGCCGCAGGCGCCGGCCTTGTCGTGGCGAAGCACGGCAACAGGTCGATATCATCGAGGAGCGGGAGCGCGGACGTGCTACGGGCCCTCGGCGTGAACGTGGAGGCCGAGGTGTCGAGGGTGGAGGAGTGCCTGAGAGAGGCGGGGATAGGCTTCCTCTTCGCCCCGATGCTCCACGGCGCGATGAAGTACGCGGCCCCCGTAAGGCGCGATATAGGCATCAGGACCGTATTCAACCTGTTAGGGCCACTTACGAACCCGGCCGGGGCCAGGCGCCAGGTCATAGGGGTTTACGGCGCCGCGCTCACTGATATAATAGGGAAGGTGCTTAACAACCTCGGCACGGTCCACGCCTTCGTCGTCAGGGGAGAGGACGGGCTCGATGAGATAACGCTTGCGGCGGAGACCCGTGTCACGGAGCTTAAAGAAGGCTCCATCAGGACATACCACATAAAGCCGGAGGACTTCGGGTTCCAGAGGTGCTCTCCGGAGGACCTCCTGGGCGGGGACCCGGACGTCAACGCCCGGATAATACTCGGCGTCCTCGGAGGCGTCAAGGGCCCGGCAAGGGACGTCGTAATACTCAACGGCGCGGCCGCCATCGTGGCGGGCGGCGCGGCACACCGCATGGAAGAGGGCATAGCGATAGCAAGGGGCGCGATAGACTCCGGAGAGGCGCTCAAAAAACTCGAACTGCTGAAGGCGATAACAAACAGATGATACTTGACGATATCGTAAAGAATAAGAGAGAGGAAGTGGAGCGCCTCAAGATATACAAGGACATTGAGGGGCTCAAGGAGAGGATAAGAGAGGACTTCAGGCCTCCGCGCGATTTCCACGGGGCGCTCGCCCACAGGAGCGGCCCCAAATACATACGGATAATAGCCGAGGTCAAAAAGGCCTCCCCCTCCAGGGGCGTGATTAGAGAGGTCTTCATGCCCAACGACATCGCGCGCGTGTACCAGGCGAACGGGGCGGCGGCGGTCTCCATAGTGACCGAGGAGAAGTACTTCCAGGGCAGGCTCGACTACCTCACCACGATAAAGCACAACCTGAAGATCCCGGTGCTCAGGAAGGACTTCATATTCGACGAGTACCAGGTGTACGAGTCGAGGGCGGCCAGCGCCGACGCCATCCTGCTCATAGCCGCCATACTCGGTAAAGAGGAGCTCAAGGGCCTCATCGAGCTTGCCGGAAGCCTCGGCATGTCTACCCTCGTGGAGGTCCACGACGAAAAGGACCTTGAGGCCGCGCTCGTTGCCGGGGCGAAGATAATCGGGGTCAACAACAGGGACTTGAAGACCTTTGAGACCGATATAGGGACGACCAGGCGGCTTGCGCCGCTTGTCCCCAAGGACAGGATACTCGTCTCGGAGAGCGGCATAAACACGATCGCGGACATCCTGTCGCTCAGAGAGGCGGGGGTCGACGCCTTCCTCATCGGAGAGGCCCTCGTGAGGGAGGAAGACATCGGCAAGAAACTCAAGGAGCTGAGGGGGATAGCCTGAGGGGGCTGACGGCCCTCTGGACGGGTTGCAGCGCCTTCCGGTACGCGGATAATGAGCATCAGGGTCAAGATATGCGGCATAACCAGCATTGAGGACGCCTCGGTAGCCTTTGAAGGCGGGGCCGACGCCGTGGGTTTCATATTCTACAGGAAGAGCATTAGGTACATAACCCCTCTGGCGGCATCGAGGATAGTAGAGGGGCTCGGCCCGTTCATCACGACGGTCGGCGTCTTCGTCAACGAATCGCCTGATGAGATAAAGGCGGCGATAAGCGCCTCCGGCGTAGACTGCGTGCAGTTCCACGGGGAAGAGAGTCCGCGGGACTGTCTCGGGTACGGCGTGGACGTGATAAAGGCTGTAAGGGTCAGGGACGGTAGCGACATAGAGCGGCTAAAGGACTTCCACGTGTCGGCCTATCTGCTCGACACATACCGCGAGGGGATGCACGGCGGCACGGGAGAGGCCTTTGACTGGGACATAGCCGTTGAGGCGAAGAGGTCGGGCAGGGTAATACTCTCAGGGGGGCTCGACCCGGATAACGTGGGAGAGGCCGTCAGGAGAGTGCGCCCATACGCGGTCGACGTGAGCTCCGGCGTCGAGTCTGCCCCAGGCAGGAAAGACCCGGACAAGGTATTGAGGTTCATAAAAGAGGCGCGGGCCGCGAGCGCGGACCGGGGGCCGGGAATAGAGAGCGAGAACCATGGAAAAGACGCCTGACAGACTTGGACACTTCGGCCCATACGGCGGCAGGTACATTTCGGAGACGCTCATGCCGGCCGTCATGGAGCTTGAAGAGGCATATTTGAAGTGGAAAAAAGCCCCGGAGTTCAGGAAGGAGTTCGATTACTACCTGAGCGAATACGTCGGGAGGCCGACCCCGCTCTACTTCGCGCAGAGGCTGACGAAGCTGGCCGGAGGGGCTAAAATATACCTCAAGAGGGAGGACCTCTGCCACACCGGCGCGCACAAGATAAACAACACCATAGGACAGATACTCCTTGCGAAGAGGATGGGAAAGACGCGCATCATCGCCGAGACGGGCGCGGGCCAGCACGGTGTGGCGACCGCCACGGTAGCCGCGATGTTCGGCCTCGAGTGCGAGATATACATGGGCGAGGACGACATAAAGAGGCAATCCCCGAACGTATTCAGGATGAAGCTCCTCGGGGCCAGGGTCACGCCCGTGACCTCCGGGAGCCGTACCCTGAAGGACGCCATGAACGAGGCGCTCAGGGACTGGGTGACGAACGTCTACAACACCTTCTACATAATAGGGACCGTGGCCGGGCCGCATCCGTACCCGATGATGGTCAGGGACTTTCAATCGAGGATAGGGGTCGAGGCGCGCGCCCAGATAAAAAAGGCCATTGGAAGGCTCCCGGACCTCCTCGTCGCGTGCGTCGGAGGGGGGAGCAACTCAATCGGGCTCTTCCACCCGTTCCTCGACGATAAGAAGGTAAAGATGACCGGGGTAGAGGCCGGAGGCCGCGGCCGCGGTAGCGGCATGCACGCCGCCTCCATCAGCGGCGGCACCGTGGGGGTACTCCACGGCAACAAGACCTATCTCCTCCAGGACAGGTTCGGGCAGATAACGGACACCCACTCCATATCCGCCGGGCTCGATTACCCCGGCGTGGGCCCGGAGCACGCCTACCTCCACGACATTGGACGGGTCGAGTACGAAACCATAACGGACAAAGAAGCCCTCCACGGCTTCAATGCCCTGACGCGGAGCGAGGGCATCATACCGGCGCTTGAGAGCTCGCACGCCGTAGCCTACGCGATGAAGGCCGCAAAGAGGCTCAAAAAAAGCTCCGTCATAATCGTGTCCCTCTCGGGCAGGGGGGACAAGGACCTCGACACCGTATCAAAGGCTTTCAACTACGAGCTGTAATGCATGTTCACAGCTTGCTAAGCCCAAGCTTCGGGGAATCATACCCGAAGGAAACATTAAAGACGTGAAATCCGCATTACTGAAAGACAATCGATGAAGCAGAGCGGTCAGAAAAAGACGAACAGGATAACGCGGACGTTCGAGGGACTGAGGGAGAAGGGCGAGAAGGCCCTGATAACCTTCATAACCGCCGGAGACCCGGACCTTCAAACCACGAGGGATCTGATATTCGCCCTCGAACGGGCCGGGGCCGACATCATCGAGCTCGGCATACCCTTTTCAGATCCCATGGCGGACGGCCCGACCATACAGGCGTCCTCGGAACGCGCCATCAAGGCAGGCACCCACCTGACGGACGTGCTGGCCCTCGTAAGAGAGGTCAGGGAAAAGAGCGAGGTTCCCATCGTGCTCTTCGGCTACTATAACCCCGTATTCAAGTTCGGCCTCAAGAGGTTCGCGAAGGACGTAAAGGCCGCCGGGGCCGACGGCGTATTGATAGTGGACCTGCCGGCCGAGGAGGCCGGAGAGCTCAAGGAAGAGCTCGACAGGGAGGGCGTGGACCTCATATTCCTCCTCACCCCGACGAGCACGGAGGAGCGGATAAGGCTCATCTCCGGCAAGGCCTCCGGCTTCATCTACTATATAAGCGTAACCGGGGTCACGGGCGCGAGAAAGGGCCTCTCAGGCAAGGTCCACGGCTACGTGAAGAGGGTCAAACGCTTCACAAACCTGCCAGTTGGCGTGGGCTTCGGCATATCTAACCCGGCACAGGCAAAAGAGGCATGCAGGCACGCCGACGGGGTCGTCGTCGGGAGCGCCATAGTGAACCTGATAGCGAAGAGGGGCCCGGACCTCCTCAAAGAGGTCGGCGGTTTTGTCTCCGGGCTGAAAAGAGGCATCGCGCGGAAGTAGGGGCGGGGGGCTTTCAGGGGGATCTCGAAACAGCAACGCAGACACGGAGACGCCACAGGGTCTGCGGCGTGTCGCAGGAACGCCAGGAGGATACCTTTTTACCGTATGGGTGAAAAAAGGCAAATATCCGGAACGGCTTCTTGCCCCAGGGGGGCTGATGCACGGGGCCGGGACGCGGGGATTAGAAAGAGGCTCGATATCATGGCTATCGAGCTTGAGATATACAGGGAGATAGACTCTCTTGCGGTCTCCGGCCGCGGGAGGCGGTCAATCCTCAACCGGATTATGGACTACGCGCTGAAGGCGACTGACGCCGGCTCAGGCACGCTCTATCTCGTCAAGGACAAAGACCTCTGCTTCGAGGCCGCCAAGGGCCCCGGCGCGAAAAAGCTCAAGGGGTTGAGGATGAGGGCCGGCTCCGGCATAGCGGGGCTGGTGGCGAGGACAGGCAGGCCTTACATAAGCGCCGACCTCGGGAAAGACAGGGCCTGGGCCGGCATAAGCGTATCGAAGGCCCGCAACATGCTCGCCGTGCCGCTCAAGGTCAAGAGGAAGGCGGCGGGCGTCATAGAGGTGATGGACAAGGCCGGCGGCGCTCCGTTCACAAAGGCCGATCTTGGCACGCTGACGTCGCTCGCAAACCACTTCTCCCTCATACTGGAGAGGGCGGCGATGGTCGCCGAGCTTGAGGCAAGGGTCGCGCAGTTCTCAACGCTCAATGAAGTGAGCGCGTTGCTGAACTCGACCCTCGACCGGCGCACCGTAAGGCGCAGGGCCATGGAGGCGATAACCGGGCTCATGCGCGCGGAGGCCGGCTCCCTCCTGCTCGTGGACGAAAAATCCGGCCAGCTATACTTCGAGGTCGCGCTCGGGAAAAAGGGCGCTCAGGTAAAACAGATCCGCCTTGATACCGGCGAAGGCATAGCCGGGTGGGTCGCCAAACACGGCCGCCCGCTCGTCATACCGGACGCGGCGCGCGACAGGAGGTTCTCGGCCAGGGCCGACCAGAAGAGCAGGTTCAAGACAAGGGACATGGTCTGCGTACCGGTCAAGATAAAAGGCCGGGTGGCCGGCGTCCTCCAGGCGATAAACAGGCGCGAAGGTTCCTTCGGCGCCGAGGACGTGAAGCTCTTCGGGCTGTTTTCAAACCAGGTGGCCGTCGCGCTCGACAACGCGCGGCTTTACGAAGAGCTGATGGAGACGTTCTACGACACCTCCGGGGCGCTCGCCGAGGCCATAGAGAAGAGGGACCCGTATACCGGCGGGCATACCAGGCGCGTCATGGACTTCAGCCTCGCGATAGCCGGGAACCTCGGCTTAAGCGGCACGGAGATCGAGCTGGTGAAGCTCTCGGCCCTGCTCCACGACGTCGGCAAGATAGGCGTGGAGGACTGCATATTGAGGAAAGAGGG
>JACRNN010000134.1 GCA_016234955.1 Deltaproteobacteria bacterium
GTGCGCCGGGGAGCGTAAAGAGCGGCACGGAACCGGCAAAACCCACCGCCTTCGCCGATAACCGACGACATATTTTCCTTAATCGAGTGACGCATAGACAGATGCCTTAGCCTTGACGTGAATAAATCAGAGGTTCCTTAAGTTTTAGAGGCAGCCTGATATCAGTTTCTGGCGATATTCGCGTACATCTCGATGGCCGCCCGCGCGCTTCTTTCCCAGGAGAACTGGAGCGCCCTTTTCATGCCGGCCTCTTTCAAGCGGCTCTTCAGAGCATCATCCTGCGATACCTTTAAGATGGCGCCCGCGAGTTCATCGATATCGAGTGGGTCTATTAGCACCCCTCCATCGCCGACAACCTCCGGGATAGACGAGTAGTTGGACGCTATGACAGGGCAGCCGCATGACATCGCCTCTAAAGGAGGCAGGCCGAACCCCTCATAGAGCGACGGATAGACGAACAGGTCGGCAAGGCCGTAAAAGCCCGGCAGGTCCTCATCCGGTACGTATCCCGTGAATATGACGTCGTTCCTGACGCCGGTTTCCTCTATTGTTTCCAACACCTTTTCATATTCGTTCAGCCAGCCTTTTGTGCCGCATATCACAATCTTATGCGAAATCCGGTTCGACAGTTTCAATTCGGAATAGGCTTTGATAAGGCTCCGGATATTTTTTCTCGGCTCTATGGAGCCTACAAAAAGGATGAATTGATCGGGGAGAACGTACTTTTCTCTTATGAAATTCTTCACAGACTGGTCAACAGGCTTGAAAATATCCCTGGGCGCGCCGTGGATCACGTGGAAAAGCTCCGGAGGGGCTTTGAAATGGTCTACGATCTGCTCTTTTGCCGTCTCTGAGGATACGACGATGCCGTGCGCCGAGTTGATGGCGGATTTTATCATGAACTTGCTGTACATCACAAAAGGCATGGGCTGTGTCTTTGGGTATAGATATGAAACCAGGTCGTGGATGGTGACTATTTTTTTTATGCCGTTGCCCAGGAAAGGGATGTGGAAAGTAGGCGAATGTATTACATCGATCTTGCTGCCGTTCAGGTACAGGGGCAGGTAAAACTGTTCCCAGATATCGCCGAGGGGATGGTTTTCTATGCTGAATTTCGTGGTTACCGATTTGACGTTGTTTGTCCCGGAATCGGGCGCATCATTGGTAAAGACCATGTAAAGGTTATCCCGGTCGATATTCATAAGCGCGTTCAACAGGCCTTCGGCGTAGACACCCGTGCCGCACTTACGCCCTCTGATGACTCTGCCATCAAATGCGATTCTCAATGTAATCCTTGTCCAGTTGCGTTGAAGCTTTAACAGCCGTCGCGATGTTTGCGGCTTTATGGCGCCGCTACTCAGGTGATGCCGGGATTGCCCCGTGGTGCCGGTGATGCCGTGATCAGTCAGGCATTAACATAGCCCCTTACGGCGGGAAAATCAAGTCTTTTTTAAGGATGGTAACGACGTGTGAGGTCCGCCCGTGGCCCGCTGTCGCGGCAAAACGTCCGCGATACTCTTAAACCCCCGGGGTATGAACCACCCCGGAGCAAGCTCCGGGGTATCCGAAGGAATTTACGTTCATAGCTTGCGAAGCAAGCTTCGAGGAATTATACCCGAAGGAAACATTAAAGCCCGCGCAGGTTCACTTCCGATTACGCCCTGACCTTTTCCCTCCAGTAATTCAGCAAATCCTCCAGGCCCTCTTCGAGGCTGTATTCCGGCGCCCAGCCCAGTAACTTGAGCTTCGAGGCGTCTCCGTACAGGACTCTTGTATCGGCACTGCGCATCTTCCGCGCATCCCGCACCACTTCTATCCTCTCCGTTGAAAAAGAGACCAGGATGTCCAATATCCTCTGGATTTTCACGGCGCGTCCGGAGCATATGTTATAGACGGCGCCGTACTCGCCCCTGTCCGCCAGCACCCCGTAGGCGGCTATAACGTCCCTCACGTCGAGGAAATCCTTTTCAGCCCCGAGGTTGCCCACGCGGATGACCTTTTCAGCCTTGACCCCCGCCTCTATCTCGGCGATCTGTTTTGCGAAATCGGCGGACACGAAGGCCTCGGATTGCCTGGGGCCGAAGTGATTGAACGGGCGGCAGCGTATCGTCTTTAACCCCTTGCTCCTCCAGTACTGATATGCCAGAAAATCCTGCGCGATCTTGCTGACGGCGTACGGGGTCAACGGCTTCAATTCGGCGGACTCCGTGACGGGAAGGTCCCCCTGGTCCGCATCTCCGTATTCATCCCCGGAGCCTATATTCACTATGACGGTGTTGGGGGAGATATCCGCGACAGCCTCGAAGACGTTTAAAGAGGCGAAAATATTCGCCTTCAGCGTCTCACCGGGGTCCTTCAACGAGATGGACGGCGACGATTGAGCCGCGAGATGGAAGACGACATCCGGCCTGACGCGCTCTACGGCCTGGCATACCGTATTTTTTTCCGTCAGGTCGCACCTGATAAGGTTGAGCCCGGGCGCGCCGTCGATGTTCGAGAAGTCGTCATGCAGGTAAGTCCCCCAGACCTCGGCCTTCGGGAGCAGGCTTTCCGCGAGGTGCGAGCCGGCAAACCCTGTAATACCGGTAATGAATGCCTTCACGGATTCACCTTGAAAGCTTCCGGACAACATACTGCCGTCTTGCGGGTCATCTCACATTCGCCTTTACGGTTTGCCCTTCATGGTCTTCACCGCCGAAGGGCCTAAGGATTAAAATTCCCCGCAGCAAGCTGCGGAGAATTTTCAAGTAAGGAATTTATCGTTTGTAATTCGTTCGCTCCTCCCCGCAGCAAGCTGCGGGGAATGCGCTCGCTATGCTTGTTGAAAATCCCCCGCGGAACACCGGGAGGTATTTACAAAGCGGCCCTGTATATGTCTACGTATTGACGATAGAGTTCAAGGAAATGGAGTTTTTCAGGGTCTCGATATCTTCCTCCACCATCATCTTTACCAGGTCGCGGAACCCGACCTTCGGACTCCAGCCGAGCTTTTCCCGGGCCTTCTTGGGGTCTCCGATAAGCAGATCAACCTCCGCGGGCCTGACAAATTTCGGGTCCAGTACCACAAACCGTTCCCAATCCAGACCGGCGCTGGAGAAGGCGGCCTCGACGAATTCACGCACGCTGTGCGTCTCTCCTGAAGCGATGACATAATCGTCAGGCCGGTCTTGCTGGAGCATCAGCCACATCGCCTCCACGTAATCCCCGGCATAACCCCAGTCTCTTTTCGCATCCAGGTTCCCGAGCCTGATTTCGTTTGCGAGCCCGAGTTTTATCCTGGCTACCCCATGGGTGATCTTCCTTGTCACGAACTCAAGGCCCCTCCTGGGAGACTCGTGGTTAAAGAGGATGCCGGAACAGGCGAACATGTCGTAGCTCTCCCTGTAATTCACCGTTATGAAATGCGCGTAAACCTTTGCCACGCCGTAAGGGCTCCTTGGATGAAAAGGTGTAAGCTCCGTCTGGGGGACTTCCCGGACCTTGCCGAACATCTCGCTGCTGGAGGCCTGATAGAACCGCGCATCCGGCTTTAATTTCCTCAAGGCCTCCAGGAGCCTCGTGGCGCCCAACCCGGTAATCTCCCCCGTGAGGGTCGGCTGGTTCCATGAGGTCGGGACAAACGATTGAGCGGCGAGGTTGTATACCTCGTCAGGCTGTATCTCCTTTACAGCCTCATCCAGAGAAGACTGGTCGGTAAGGTCCCCCTGGACAAGGTGCACCCTGTCCTTGATATGCTCGATCCTTTCGAACCGTTCAACGCTCGACCTCCTGACCATCCCGTATACTTCGTATCCCTTTTCAAGGAGAAACCCGGAAAGGTATGAGCCGTCCTGCCCTGTAATCCCTGTTATCAAAGCCTTCTTGGTCACGGTGAACTCCTCGAGATGTTTTTAAGACAGCTTTTCCCCCCGGTGCGCCGGAAGAACCCCCGGGGCTTGAAAACGCACGGCGAGCCCGGCGGCCTGGCCGGCGGGGAGCTTCAATCCCGGCTAAGACATAAGAGGGGTCAATATATCAGATTCTCTCGAAAAGGTTAAGATATTTTTTTTCGATAATGTCCCAGCCGTAGTTGGAGGCTACGTACTCCCGGCCGGACCTTCCCATGCCATCGCGGACATCCCCATTAACGAGCAGATAATCGACGTTTTGCGCGAATTCATTATAATTGCCGTAGGCAAGCCCCCCCCCGCTCCTTTCGCACTGTCCCCTCATTACCTCGCAATCCCCGTTCACCAGGACGGGGATTTTCGCAAGCCAGGCTTCAAGCAGGACGATGGAGAGGCTTTCATAGGGCGAGGGCATGATAAGCATCCTTGACGCGCTCAGGGTATTGAATTTATCCTGTTCGCTCAAGAAGCCGAGGCTGACGATATCCGGGTGAGAGGGCACATCCATGAAAGCCTTGCCTATCAGTACGAGCTTGAGGGGCCCCGGTCTCCGCTTCTTATAGCGCATGAAGTACTCGAACATCCTGTCGCAACCCTTATCGGGCGTAATGCGGCCGATATAGAGGACGAAGTCCCCTGACAGGTTGAACTTCCGCCTGGCCCCGGGCGCGTCCATCGACCGAGGGAGGTCAACCCCTACCCCTATGACGTCGCTTTGTATGTGCCCGTTCTTATGAAGCCTGTTCACGAGCCTCTTTTCCTCGGGCGTGTTGTATATGATGGCCTTCGGCATGCTGAATATATCCTTGAATATCGGATATCCAAGCACCGGGGCGTCCTCGGCGTGAGGTATCAAAACGGCCTTTTCCCTGACCTTCCGGAGGCCGAAGTACGTGGTGCAATAAAGATAAGTCACAAAAATAAAACAGTCGTAATTATCCTTCTCTTTTTCAAGGAAATCGAGAAGCCCGGTGGAATAGGGCCCCTGCGCCTTCATCCATTCCGGCCAGAGGCGCTTCGCGTTCGGCATGAGGGACATCATCCTGGAGAGAAGCCGGAACCACAGCCAGGCCCTGGGCCTGTCCACGGGGAACCTCATGACCTTTATCCCGTTTATGGTATCCGTGCCCGGCCTGTACTCGTTCTTCCAGCTCATATAATCGACGGCGCAGGTGGTGATCACCTCCACGTCCCAGTGTTTGGACATGTGCTCGGCTATCGACCTGCAGAACAGTTCCGCGCCGCCGTTGACCTCAAGGCCGTATCTCTGGACGACGAAAGCGACCCTCATGACGCCCGTACGGCCTCTATGTGCGAGATGAACAACTCGCCTATCTTTTTCCCGTCGAAATCCTTGAGCTTTATTTTCTGGGCCTCGGTTATCTTCCTCCTTATATCTTCGTCCGTCAGCACGAGGTCCATCAGCTCGGCCACCTCCTCGTACCTCTTTTCCCTGAAGAGGATGCCCCCGTTGCCCAGGGTCTCCGGCACGGCGCTCGACGCGAAAGCAAGTACCGGCAGATTGAAGTGCATCGCCTCGACGAGAGGGACGCAAAACCCCTCGTGCTCGCTCATGCACAGGAACAGATGGCTCGACCTGTAATATGCGTTCAGTTCTGATTGAGTCACATGGCCGGCGAAGACCACATCTTCCAGGCCAAGCCTTTTTACGAGGCCCGCAAGCGCCGCATGGTAATTTTCAAGGTTCTTGTATGACCCGACAAGCAGGAGCCTCGACGAGCGGTTTATATGGCGCTGATAGAAATAAAACGCCTTTATGATATCCTCGAACCTCTTGTTCGGAACGACCCTGCCCACGAACAGGACGTTGGTTTTGCCGTCATTGTATCTGCCCATCACACCCTGGTCGGGCTTCGAGGATAAAAGCCCCCTGTCGATGATGATAGGCAGCGTATCCACATTCCGATAGCCGAGCGCCCTCAGCTCTTCGGCATTGAAACCCGAATCACCGAGCGCCAGGAACGGGACGCCGGCTAAATTCTTCAACTCCTCCCGCCCTTTTTTCAGAAGATACGCAAGGTCCCTGTCGAAAGGGAGGAAGAACCGGCCCGGCGTGATATTATGGTAGACCATAATCTTCTTGTCCGGCAGTCCCAGTATATAATCGGAGACCTCGGAGGCTATCGAATGGTGGAATATCACCACGTTCTCACCGGAGCTTCTCTTGCTGTGCTCCCTGTAGAAATAACACTCGGAGTTCATCCTGGGGTGTATGTACCTGGCGTAGATATTCGAGCCATAACCCCTTGACCGCAGGATTCCCCTGAGTTCGATGGCCTGGTTGCTTATCGCGTCTCCGTAGTCGAGATTAGAGAGCAGCTGATGCACTTCTATAGTCATTTTCCTTCAGACCCACGATAGCGGCGACCAGTTTTCTTGTGACGACGTCCCATGAAAAATTCTCTTTCACGTAAGCGCATCCGAGCATTCCCATTTTCCGCCCCACCTGAGGGTTCTCCATCAGGAATATGACGCTCTCCGCGAACTCCGGGTAATTTGCGAAATAAAGGCCGCCGTTGTTCTGCACGCAGAATTCCCTGGTGACCTCGCACCCTGCATGGACCAGCACCGGGGAGCGGGCGGCCCACGCCTCCATTACGACGAGCGCGAAGCTCTCGTTCACGGACGGCTGGCACAGGCAGAGGGCGGCCCCGTATGCGTCGAACTTGTCCCGGTGCTCCATGAACCCGAGGTCTATTATCTCTTTCCGGTATCCGGAAGGTATCCGGACATTCCCGCTCCCCATTAGCACCAGTTTAAGGCCGTTCCTGTTTTCTTTCTTGAATCTGCAGAAGTACTCTACGAGAAGGTGCGTGTTCTTGCATGTGTCCTTTTTTCCTACATAGAGTATGAAGGGGCCGTTTATCGAATATTTGCTCATGAACCGCCGCCCGTCGGGGTTTAGATCGGTATCGACGCCGATGCCGGTGACCGTCCCGTTGATATCCCCGTAAAGCCTTTCGGCGAGCCTCTGCTCGGAGGCCGAGTTGAAGATTACGCCCCTGGCCCGGCTGAACATCTTCCGGTACACGGACATATACGCGTAACTCTCGTCATGGAGGCAGGGGAAGAGGATCGATTTGTCCCCGCAGGCCTCCGAGCCGAAATACGTCGTGCCGAACATGTAAGGGACTAAGATGAAGAAATCATAACTATCATGGGACTGCCTGATGTAATCATACAACGCGGGGCTGTTTATCATCTCCTTCAGGTATATGGCCTCTTCTTCCGGAGTGAGGGGGGAGAAGTCCGGTTTGCAGGCCCGCATGGCCTTGATCCTGCTCATATCGGCGTGCATGAGCTTGTAATTCACCCTGTCAAAGCCCGCGGTATCGCGGCCTTTCACCATGAACCTTCTGACCGTGACGCCGTCCACGGCACCGACGCCCTCTTTATGGAAATTATTGTTCCAGTTACTGAAGAAGTCTTTGACGCACGTGGTGAGTATCTCGACGTCAAAGCCGAAATCCAACAGGTGCGCGGCGATATTCCTGCATCCGTTTTCGGCGCCGCCCGGTATGTCGCTGTCATACCAGGGTATGACAAAAGCCAGTCGGAGGCGCGGCATCCCGTTAACCATGTCCATAGTTCAAGCCTCGGTGTATGTCCGGTAAAAGATAGATGGAAGCTAAAAGCTCACGGGTCAAGCGATAATCGTCACGTCCGAATCAGCCAGGCTCGCTTTTATCGCGGTTTTCGACAAGACGCGTCCTTAACCCGGCGTTCTCTTTCTCAAGCCTTCTTATCTCATCGGTCATCGACTCCGCAAGCTCCAGCATGTGAAAGTTGAAACTTACCTGCTTGCTCCACATCGACCTTGCGAACGTCGTAAGCAGATATAGCGCCAGTTTTTTCACAACCACTATAAGCCCGCCTATATAGGGCCTGTGGGACGTTATCTCAGGGGTCTTTGTAAAGTCATAATCCTCCCTCAGGATGTTTATCAGATCAAGGAACCTGTCATGGCCAATGGTCTCGGGCGCGTCAATCTTCAGTCCGGAAACCTCTTCAATGTCGGCGTCCGCATACATCCCGAGATCTTTTTTACGCCGGACGTTCTCCCTTATCCGGCCCATTATCGCTTCTATATCTATTTTATCATCCCGCTGAGTCTGTGTCATGCCGTGTCCTGAAAGTCCTGTTGAAATTCTCCGCGGCAAGCTGCGGAGAATCCGCTCGCCATGCTCGTTGAAAGAAGTTTTTGGTTATGACCGGCTCTCCGCGCTTTCGAATCCCAACGTATCCTGGATGATGTACAGGGGACGCTGTTTTACCTCGTCATATATCCTCCCGATGTACTCCCCTATGATGCCGATGCATACCAGCTGCACCCCGCCCAGGAAAAGCACCGTAACCGTCATGGAGGCCCATCCAGGCACCGATATTGTCCTGGATGTGAAAAAGCTCAGGTAAAAAATAATCAGAATACCTAAGAAGCTCATTAAAGATACTATAAGCCCGATAAAGGAGGCGAGCCTGAGCGGCACGTATGAAAACGATATGAAGCCGTCAAAGGCCAGCCTTATCAGCTTGCCGAAGGTATACTTGACCTCGCCGGCGTACCTTTTATCCCTGTCATATTCCAGGCCCGTCTGCTTAAGCCCTATCCATCCCCTCAGCCCTCTTAAAAACCTGTTCCTCTCGGGCATGGACTTGAGCGTATCGAGGGCCCTGCGGCTTAATACGCAGAAGTCCCCGCTGTCAACCGGTATTTCAATATTGGCGACCATCTTCAGCAGCTTGTAAAACGACGCGTAGGCGGCTTTTTTAAGCGCCCCCTCTTTCCTGTTCCTGCGTATGGCGTATACGACGTCATAACCATCTTTGCATTTTTCAAAAAAGCCGGGCAGCGCCTCCGGCGGGTCCTGGAGGTCCGAATCCATTATGGCGACGGCGTCGCCCGCGGCGTAATCAAGGCCCGCCGTTATGGCGGTCTGATGGCCGAAATTGCGCGAGAGGTTGACCACCTTGACCCTCGAGTCCCTGCCGTTCATATCCTTCATCAGTCTGAAGGAATTGTCCCGGCTGCCGTCATTGACGAGTATTATCTCATATGGCTCGCCAAGGGATTTGAGGACAAGGGTAAGCCTCCTGTGGAATTCAGGGAGGATATCCTCTTCGTTGAAAACCGGGGTTACAACCGAGATCACCTGACGGCTCCTTTTTTAGCGACGCAGATAATGGAAACACCGAACGGGAAACTGAGAAAGTTTAAGGAAGCTCTGATTAATTATGTTTTTCTGTCATTCTGAGGAAGCGTAGCGACCGAAGAATCTCGTAACTTATTGATTTTATAGACGTTGAGATTCTTCGCTTTGCTCAGAATGACATGCTATTGCGAATTAATCAGA
>JACRNN010000135.1 GCA_016234955.1 Deltaproteobacteria bacterium
ACCTTCAGGCCCTTGAGATAATATACTATCGCCTCGTCCGGGTTTGACTGGTGCATGGCGCACAGGCCGAGCCTCGCGTAGCAGTCGAACTCGAGCCTCTGTTCCTTCAACGCTATCTTGAACTCCATCGACGCCTCGTTGTACAGTCCCATCTCCATGTAGGCGATCCCGAGATTGTAATGCGTCTCGGTGTCTTCCTTGCCGAGCTGCTCGCCCATCCCCTTCTTGAACTCGGTGACCATCTCCTCCGGCTCGCCCTCGCCCCATGTCCCTGAAAGCTCATGGAGGGCCTCCTCCATGCCGAGCTCGGCTGAGAGGTCCACATACTCCTCTCTCCGTGCCTCGGCCTGGGGCTCCTCTATCCGGGGTCCCTCCGGACCGCTATCTATCAGCGCCTCCGCGGACACCATGTCGCCCATCGGACCTGGGGCAAAGCCTGAAAGACCCTCCAACGGAGACGGCTCCAGAGGCGCCCCTGCGTCTGTTGCAAAGGTCTCCGGGGCCGCGCCCGGCTCTTTCAGCGCGGCTTCATGGGCGATCTCAGCCTCTCTTTCTACTACCGCCTCCAACCCCCTGTTTATATCATCGATAGCCGAGCTTATCTGCTCCGATTCCATCTCCTCTTCCGTTATCTCTTCTCCGGCAAACTCCTCCCCTTTCAAGGCCGTTTCAGCGGGCAAGGCCTCCTCAACGGGCTTATGCTCCGGGACCGCCTCTTCAGCAACGACAGGGGCCTCGGAAGGGGCGGCCTCGGCATGTTCGCCAAAGGTCTGTTCAAAGGCCGTCTCTATGGCCTCTTCTATGGCCTTCTCGGCCTCTTGATCGGCCTCTACAGGCGCTTGGGCCTCTAACTCTATCTGCTCGGAAACTGCAGGCTCTGGAACAACCTCTGGAGCGACTTCGGCCTCTAACTCTATCTCTACCTTCTCAGAAACCACCGGCTCTGGAGCGGCCTCCAGTACGGGTTCTTGAGCAACCTCAGGAGCGACTTCGGCCTCTAACTCTATCTGCTCGGAAACTACAGGCTCTTGAGCGGCCTCCAGTACGGGCTCTTGAGCAACCTCCGGAGCGGCTTCGGCCTCTAACTCTATCTGCTCGGAAACTACAGGCTCTTGAGCAACCTCCGAAGCGACTTCGGCCTCTAACTCTATCTCTACCTTCTCAGAAACCACCGGCTCTGGAGCGGCCTCCAGTACGGGCTCTTGAGCAACCTCAGGAGCGGCCTCGGCCTTTTCAACGGCCTCTTCTACTTTTGAAGTTATCTCCGCCTCTGGCTCCCCGGTCTCCGGGGTCAGCTCTATATCGACAGGCAACTCTATCTCGACCTAAGCGCCGGCCGACTCCTCGGCAACTCCCCTCGCCTCGGTTTCAGCAACCGGGGCCTTGAGGAATGCCTCCCTTATGTCGAGTCCCCCGCCCTCCCCGGCCTCCTCCGTAACGGCCTG
>JACRNN010000136.1 GCA_016234955.1 Deltaproteobacteria bacterium
AAAGCTACGGACCAGTAGAGCCGGAGTTCCAACCCAAGCAGGTAAGAATCTCTTGAGAGGATTAAATCATAGCTTGACATCGAGGCGGATTTTAGCATAAACCCATTTGGTTTGACAAGGAGCTTCTTTAGGGGTAAGATTAAAAAAACCCCGATAACGGCAGGCAGGAAGACGCGAAAGGGCCGGTAAAAACGGCGATTTTTTTGCGATATATAGAGAGGAAGGGCCTTTAAGATGAAGAAGTTGCGGTGCCATAACTGTGGGATAGAACTACCCAAAGGCAGTTTGAAATATATATTGGAGATAAGGAGCTTCGCCGACTTTGACGGCTACCTGGAGGACTACGACGGCGACATAGAGGAGGGGATAAACGACCTCCTTGACGCTATGGAGTCGACCGACCCCAAGGCCATCGAGGATGACGTATCCAAGGAGCATATTTTCATACTCTGCAAGTCCTGCAGGGACAAGTTCATAAACGACCCGTTCCAGTCCGGAAAAGCGGAGGTGGACGGCGATGAAGTGAAGGGGACGATACATTGACCACAGGCCGCGTGGACTACCGTTGTCTTTGATCCGCCTTTTAATTTTTTTAACGTTCTGAAGCCCCCCTGGGCCTTAGGCCGGGGGCAGGTTTCATTCATCTCGAGCTTTAGCCAGAGGGTCTTAATGTTTCCTTCGGGGTCTAATTCCCCGTATAATCAACGGTGCCTTCGGGTACTCCGCGGCTTGGCCAGCGGGGTGGTTCATTACCGTTGCAAAAACCCCGGAACGGCTTCTGAACATGCGCTACGCCGTAATCTCAGACATACATTCAAACCTTGAGGCGCTGGAATCCTTCCTTGACGAAGCCTCCTCTCTCGGTATAGACAAGACCGTCTGCCTCGGCGACATAGTCGGATACAACGCCAATCCCAACGAATGCATAGAGCTGGTAAGAAGGCACAACTTCGCCTGCATCATGGGGAACCACGACTCGAGGACGGCCGGGCTCGAAGAGCCCTCTGACTTCAACTTCCACGCGGCCGCGGCCGTCTACTGGACCCGGCAGGTCTTGACCGAGGAGAACAGGGAGTTTTTGCGTGGATTGCCGCGCACGCTGATGGTCAACCAGAGTTTCTTGGCGTTCCACGGGTGGGTGAACGACACGGACCAGTACATCCTCGGCGCCAACTCGGCGATGGAGAACTTCAGGCTCGTAAAGGCGTTGAAGAACCCGACGAACCTTTGTTTCTTCGGCCACACGCACGTCCCCATAACCTATGTGCAGACAAACGGGACGGTGGCCGCCAGCGCCGAAGACGCCTTCAAGGTCAAGAAAGCGGCGAGATACCTCATAAACCCCGGCGGGCTCGGCCAACCGAGGGACAGGGACCCGAGGGCGGCGTTCCTGATATACGATACCAAGAAGTCAGAGGTCTCTTTCAGGAGGATAGGGTACGACGTCCAGAAAACGGCGGATAAGATCATAGCCGCCGGCCTGCCGGAGCGGCTTGCCGAGAGGCTCAAGCTCGGGTGGTGAGGGGGGAGGGGTTGAGGGCGGGTCACACCCGCCGTTTCACATTTTTGTGGTGGCAGGAGCTTCCTCCTGCCACCTTATCAAGCAGAGGCACGAATAATGACTAAAAAAATCACGAGTTATCAGGAAGACCTGATCGAGGCGTTAAAAGACCCCCGCGAAGCCGCCGTATATCTTAAGGAAGCTCTGATTAATTATGTTTTTCTGTCATTCTGAGGAAGCGTAGCGACCGAAGAATCTCGTAACTTATTGATTTTATAGACGTTGAGATTCTTCGCTTTGCTCAGAATGACATGCTATTGCGAATTAATCAGCACGGTAGGTTGGGCTGATGCGAAGCGAAGCCCATCGGTCATGGTTTGATGATTAGAAGCCCATGACCTTATGCACGGGCATCGTGTCGCCATGTGCGCTTTCAACTGCACTCCTCGCCCCTCGCTTCAAAACCGTGTCTCACCCTCCACTATCACCTCGACCTTCGCGCCGTTTTTGAAAACCTCAAGCGTAGGCCCGAAGAATATGAAGTCCTGGTGAAAAGGCACCGACACCTTCCCGCCGAATGAGGAGTTGTCCCCGATCGCCATGTGGACGGTGCCGAGTATCTTCTCGGTTTCGAGTATGTTGTCGGGCCTTGAGGCCTTATCGTTCGTGCCGATGCCCAACTCCGCTACGTTGCCTGCCAGCGGCGTAGCCTCTATCTTTTTCCTCAAGGCCTCGGCGAACCCGCCTTCGCCCCTGACCTCGGCCACGCGGCCTTTCCTGACCTCGAGGCATATCGGCTTTTCAAGTTTTTTCTCGGGCGCCCACTCAAGGACCAGCCTGCCCTCGGCCGTGCCTTCAACCGGGGCGAGGAAGCCCTCTCCGGCGGGCAGGTTGCTGAAGGCCCCCTTCTCCGTGATGATGCCGGTATCAGGGCGCAGGTCCCTCCCAACGATGGAGAAGGATATCGACGTGCCGTTGCGGGACGTTACTCTGGCCGTCTCCGCGCCCTTCACCAATTCAACGAGCCGCTTTGTCCGTCCCTCGACCTTCTTCCAGTCCGCCGTCATGGAGCCGAGTAGCATGGGCCTCTCGAAAAGCGGCATGGAGGCGTACCTTACCCCCATGCACCGGGTAAGGAAGTCCCTGAACCTCGTGTGTGAGGTGGAGCAGTTCGACAGGGCGATTATCGCATCAGGCGATTTGGCGTATTTGATGACGGCCTCTTCCGCCCTCCGCAGATCATCCGCCGTAGCCTCCTTGAGCAGAACCCTTGCAAGGACTCCGGAGGCTGAGAGCTCCGCAACGGCCCGTTTGCCGAAGGCCGCCTCCCATACCTCTATCGGAGGTTCCTTCCCGTGTACTCCAACTGAGGGGAACTCAAGGTACGCTACTTCGCAGAAATCCTTCCCGGCCTCGGCCGTATCCCGCGCTATCTCGCGGAGCGATTCCCTCTGCGCCCTTTCCTTGACACTGACGTGTTCGTCATCGCGGATAAGGTCGGTGATGACAAGGCCCCGCTCGGTTTTTTTGACGCCGAGGTTTGTCGTGAAGATATTCCTGATAGCATTCAGCTCATCCGCATCTACAGACATCTTGCGCGTTCCTTTGGCGTATAACAGGTTGTTGAAAAACAGTTTTCCGTGGGAAGCTTTCGACAAAATTTTTCCCTTCAGACCCTTTCAATCCAGTAATATATCACTGCGACAATTATTGTCAAATGGCCACCTCTAAAAATAGCTCTTTTTCCTGATCTCTTTGTTGGGGCGAAAATAAAATGCTCACATATTCGCATATATGCTCCGCTTTTATTTTCGCCCCTGCCTCGACCTCAGAAAAAATAACTGATTTTTAGAGGCAGCCAAACGTTGAGGATGTGACGGTTATAAAAAATTTTTCACTATTTTATTCAAAATATTGACATCCATGTCAATATAAGTTATAGTTGTGGGATACAATCGTAGTTTTCTTGACAACAGGAGAGAAAAATCATGGGAGAGCGCAACATACTTCTGGTCGAGGATGAAGAGTATATACGTGAGAACCTGACTGAAATATTAGAGATGAACGGCTACAGGGTCTCTGCCGCGCCAAACGGCGAGGCGGGGCTGGAGTTGGCGCGAAAGCGCAACTACGACGTTATATTGACGGACCTCAAGCTCCCCGGCATAAGCGGAATAGATGTAATAAGGAATATAAAGGGCTTCTCGCCCAGTACGGTCTGCATCATACTTACCGGCTACGCCTCGGTGGAGACCGCCGTGGAGGCGATGAGGGCCGGGGCATTCACCTACCTTGAAAAACCCTGCGGAAAAGACGAACTCCTTGTCACGCTGGAAAAAGCCTATGAGATGCACTCCCTCGCCGTAGAGAACGTCAATCTTAAAAACGAGATAAAGACGAGCTGTACCGAAGCCATCCTCGGCACAAGCTCAGAGATACAGTCTGTGCGCGACACCATTGAAAAGGTGGCGGATACCGACTCCACAGTCCTTATACTCGGCGAGAGCGGAACGGGCAAGGAGCTTGTCGCCAGGGCGCTCCATTACGGGAGCTCGAGGTTCAACAAGCCTTTTGTGCCGATAAACTGCGGGGCTATCCCCGAGGACCTCCTTGAAAGCGAGCTCTTCGGCTATGATAAGGGGGCCTTTACCGGGGCCATAGCGACCAAGATAGGCAGGTTCGAGGCGGCTGACCACGGCACGGTCTTCCTCGATGAGATAGGGGACATGAGCGCCGCGCTGCAGGTAAAGATACTGAGGGTCTTGCAGGAGAAGGAGTTTGAGAGGGTCGGCGGCAGGAGTTCCATCAAGGTCGACGTCCGGGTCGTTGCCGCGACCAACATAGACCTCGAGGTTGCCGTGCAGGAGAGGAGGTTCAGGAAAGACCTCTTTTACCGTCTGAACGTAATACCGATACACCTGCCCCCGCTCAAGAACAGGCGTGAGGACGTACCTCTGCTGATAAGCCACTTCATGGAGAAGATAGCCAGGAGGAAGAAGAAATATATCAAGGGCATAGCCCCGGAAGCTATGGATATACTTGAGGCTTACGAATGGCCCGGCAATATCAGGGAGCTCGAAAACCTCATCGAAAGGCTGATGGTGTTGAAGGAGGACGGCGGCGTTATCGTCCCCAAGGACCTCCCGGACAAGATTAGGTCCACAAAGGCGGAGGGGCTGAACCTGAACAGCTTCACCATGTCGCCCGACGGGATAGATTTTAATACCGCGGTCGATAACTTTGAGCGGGACCTCATAATGCACGCCCTGAACAGGGTCAATGGAGTAAAGAAAAAGGCCGCCGATTACCTGAAGCTCAACCGCACGACCCTAATAGAAAAGATGAAGAGAAAGGGGCTCCTCGACGCGGTCGACTCCGCGGAGGCCATCGACCTTGTTGAGTCATGATTTTGACGTGAACAGCCCTTTGAAGTCAGATTTATAGCGTTTTCCTCCAGGACGGAACAAGATTACCCCTGCCACGGAAATATCGTAATATCTTGTAATACCTCATGATTATCCCTTAAAGGCTATCCCCTTGCGGCCATCTGCCCGTATGGCACGGTTGTTGCAGAATTACTCTCTCGAAAGATCAAAGGGGAACTTCAATACAGCTTCGGGGAACTCTTTACCTTCATGACGGCCCTCACCCTAATCTTCTCTCTGATGTTTATCCTGCCGCTTGCGGCGGATAAACCCGCCTATGCCTCCTCAAAGGAGGCGAA
>JACRNN010000137.1 GCA_016234955.1 Deltaproteobacteria bacterium
CTGAAGCTCGACGTTCCCGAGCGCGACCCTGCTCTCTATCCTCTTGTAATGGTTGTGCACGGCGACGGAGAGCACCTTTTTGGCGTGTTCCTGCCCCACGACGTACTCGTCGAGTATCTTCTTTATCTCGAAAGGCTTGGGGATGGTATGCTCCCGCTTTTTGAACTCCTCTTTTTCGTACTCCTCGGCTATTATGTCGTTGCAGAGCTCTATGCACTCGTCGCAGATATATACCATGGGCCCGGCAACAAGCTTCCTGACCTCATCCTGCCCTTTGCTGCAAAATGAACATGTCAGATAACCGCCGCTTTTTTTGTTAGTCGACATCGTCTATCCTCCGGGATTTACTGATAACAGCTCGGACAATCGCCCCGGATTGCCCGCCGCCCCTCCGCGCCCAATCCGCCCGGCAATCTCAAGCCCCCTATGGCCCAATGTTGCGCCGCACCCTCAAGGCCCGCCTGTCAGCCCCCTGCCGCGCCTAATCCGCGCCGCACCCTCAAGGCCCAACTGCCAGCCCCCCTTGGATAGGACGAGGGATACCGGCTGGACCCTACCTTGGTTTCAGCTGTTCGGAAAAGACCCTCTTTTCTATGACTTTATCGATTATACCATATTCCATGGCCTGTTGCCCAGTCATATAAAAATCCCTCTCGGTATCCCGGTGTATCTTGTCGGTGGACTGGGCGGTATGTTTCGCGAGGATTTTAGTCAGTTCTTCCCTTATCCTTATGATTTCCCTGGCCTGAATATCTATTTCCGTAGCCTGTCCCTGCGCCCCTCCGAGGGGTTGGTGTATGAGTATCCTCGAGTTCGGCAGGGCGAACCTCTTTCCGGCGGCCCCGCCGGCAAGGAGGAGGGCGCCCATGGATGCCGCCTGCCCTATGCATATCGTGGATACGTCGGCTTTCACGTACTGCATGGTGTCGTATATGGCGAGCCCGCCGCTGACCAGGCCGCCCGGGGAGTTTATGTAGAGGTTTATGTCCTTGTCCGGGTCTTCCGATTCGAGGAAGAGGAGCTGGGCCACTATGAGATTGGCCACGTTGTCGTCCACGGCGTTGCCGAGGAAGATTATCCTGTCCTTAAGGAGCCTTGAGTAGATGTCATACGCCCTCTCGCCGCGGCCGGTCTGCTCAACTACCATCGGGATTAAAGTCATGCGCCCTCCTGTATCGTTCCGGTTTTTCTATTATCAGGCCGATGAAAAAGCCCCAACCGCGGTGTCAATGAACATGCATAGCGGGCATCCAGCCCGCTACAAGTTGCGGGGAATGCGCTCGCTATGCATGTTCAACTCACACCCCTCACCCTACCCTCTCCCGCAGGGGAGAGGGTGCAACTAAAAACCGCCCCTCCCTCGACGGGAGGGGCGGGGCACCCATC
This sequence comes from Deltaproteobacteria bacterium, assembly GCA_016234955.1. Classification (GTDB taxonomy): domain Bacteria; phylum Desulfobacterota; class GWC2-55-46; order GWC2-55-46; family GWC2-55-46; genus JACRLF01. The sequence continues at coordinate 1,387 of JACRNN010000137.1, forward strand.
CGAAGGATGGGTCGGGGAGGGTGATGCCTATAAAGACTCTCTAACCCTCACTAAAAGTCTTCGCCTAAAAGGCGAGGGATTTATATCCCATTGTGAGACATTAATCAGAGGTTCCTTAGCTACTTCTTCTCAAGCAACAGCCGCATTGCTTGACCCTAAAATGAGATCGAAGACCTTCTCGTGCTTCAACCCGTCCTTGATCACCTCCATCGCCCCTTCCCTCTCTATCCTCGCCAGGAGCGACTCGTAGGGGACCTTCCTCGACTCCGCGAGGTGCCTTACGGCCTTCTCGGTATCCTCCTCCGTTATCTGTATATTCTCCCTTGCCGAGATGGCGTCAAGGATTATGTCTTCCTTTACGGACCTTACGGCCATGGTGCGGTATTTGGCCTTCAGTTCTTCGGGGGATAGGCTCGTGTCAGCGGGGTCGGTATTGCCGTGCTTCATGTTCTCGACCACCCTGCCGAGTATGACGCCCAGGTACCTGTTGACGAGGGCGTCAGGGACTTCAAAATCGTACTTCTCCGTGAGCTTGTCGAGTATCTCCGTCTTGAGCGCCTCCTTGACGCTTATCTGCTTGACCCTGGCAAGCTCGTCCTTCACCTTGGACTTGAGCCCATCGAGGTCGTCGCATCCGAGGCCCTTGGCGAACTCGTCGTCGAGCCGGGGGACGGATTTTTCCTTTACGGCCTTGACGGTTATCTTGAAAAGGGCCCCATTGCCCGCCAAGCCCGGTTCGCTGTAGTTGGCCGGGAATGTAACGTTCGCCTCCCTTACGTCCCCTTTTGCGGCGCCCAAAATGGCCTCGTCAAAGCCGGGCAGGAGGGTCTTTTCCCCTATTACCGTCGGATAATCCGACCCCTTGCCGTTTTTTATGGGCTGCCCTTCGATGAAGCCTTCGAAGTCGATGACTACCATGTCGCCGCTTGCCGCCTGCCTTTCGACTTCCCTGTATTCGGCGCGCCCGTCGCGCAGCCTTGCAAGCCCGTCTTCCATATCCTTATCCGTGACCTCTATCGTTTCCTGCCTGATCTCCATCCCCCTGTACCCGGTTATCTCCACCTTCGGGGAGACCTCCACTGTCACGGAGAAGGCGAAGTCCTCACCTTCCCGCAGCCCTTTTGAGATCATCTCCACCTTCGGGGCCTCTACGGGGAGGAGTTCCTTCTCCTTGACCGCACGTGGGTATGACGATTCGACGAGGTTCTTTGCCACGTCCTCTTCGACGCCGGCTGAGAACTTGCTCTTGAGAACGGAGATAGGGACATTGCCCTTCCTGAAACCGGCGATGGCCGCGGTCGCCCTGAGGGAGTGGTACGCATCATCCAATTCCATCTTTACCCGCGACGCCCCTATCGTGATGTTGAGCTTCTTTTTTACCTGGCTTAAGTCCTCGAGTTCGATCCTGAAGTCGTTGTCCGTGTTCCGCATTTTACCTTTCCTTTTACGTTCCGCATATCTGCGTTTATTTTATCTTTCTGAAAAACCCGCCGGGTTTTAAGCCGGCGCGGTGTACTGAAACATGCGCGGCGGGTGATCCCCCCGCGGCGCGGAGACGTCAAATGGTGCGAGAGGGGGGAATCGAACCCCCAAGGTTGCCCACCAGATCCTAAGTCTGGCGCGTCTGCCAATTCCGCCACTCTCGCAAAGGAGCGATTAACACCCTGCCGCTGAAGCGGACTCCCCTCACCTATGACTCTACGAGCGAACCCATGAGAAGAACAAAAAAAACGGACACAGGCCCGCCTTACAAAAACAAACGCCCGCATCCAGCCTGCACTGACTCCGAGACGGATCCTGATGACCTAACCGATAAAAGCATCGAAAAATTAAGCAATTTGTGCTCTGCGTCAGTATTATAAGGTATTCAAAGGCGCCTTGCAACAAAAAATACAACCTATAGATAGGGCCGTCAGGCCGTTAATCCATGGACGGATTGCCAAATCGCGAGGATTGAAAAGCCGCGCAATTTATGATAGTACGGCCTCCATCCGGGAATGGGACCGTATTGCCCGACGCTTAAGGCCGCTCTCAACGATGGCTTTCAGGGCCTGTTCTTTAAGACGCTAAAACCGCGCACTCGGAACGGAAAACGTCCCTACCTCGTTATGACGGCGTATCACCGCTGTCCCGTTAACTCTGCCTGTCAGGATGCTTTTGAACCTCCCCCTTTGAAAAAGGGGGATATGAGGGGGATTTTACGCGCTTTCTAATCCCCCTTCCCCCCCCTTTAGAAAAGGGGGGAGTTAAGGAACCTCTGATTAAGGAAGCTCTGATTAATTATGTTTTTCTGTCATTCTGAGGAAGCACGTTCACTACGTTCAGTGTAAACTCCGCGACCGAAGAATCTCGTAACTTATTGATTTTATAGACGTTGAGATTCTTCGCTTTGCTCTTTGGCCTGCCCTTTTCAGTCCTGATTTCCTTCTGCCTGCGATTAGAAATTCGCCGTAAGCATCATGTACGCCCAGTCCTGGTCCTGCTTGTCGGAGCCGGTTGTCGCGTTGATCCTATCCTTTATGAACTTGCCGGAGAAGAGGTGGCCGTAGCCTACCTCCGCCGTTACGGCGCTGTTGTACTTGTAGGTGGCCGTCACGTCTATCTCGTTCCCTATGCTGCTGTTGGTCTCCGTGGCGCTGGCGGCGCGAAGCCCTGTGGGAGTGGTATCCCAGTTGGCGTCCGCGTACCATGCATCATGCTTCTGCGCGAGGTGGAGGTTCCAGAGCTCGGCGGCGAGCTTGAGCTTCTCGGTCACGTCGGCTGAGGCGGTGAGCCCGAGGGCCTTTACGTTCCTCCATGCCTGTATGTCCATGAGGCCGATCTTGTCATGGGTCGAGGGGAAGATGCCCATGAAGGTCTTGACGTCGTTGTTTGCGTCGTTGTCGCCTGAGGCATAGTCATACTCGAGGCCAAGCCTCACCTTTGTCGGGGTCGGCAGGGTATAGCCGAGCTTCGCGGCGGCGGCCCAGCCCTTCAGGTTGTAGCTGGTGGTCCTCGTGTCTATGGACCCGGACTGGAGCGGCAACTCGAGGGTATAGTCGAGACCCGCTACACCGCCCTTGAGCCTCGCGCCGTATGTGTAGAGGTTCTGGGCGGAGTCTATCCCGCCGGTTATGGCGGTGTTGCCTATCGTTGTGCCCCAGCCGAAGGCGGTGTTGCCGGACTGAAGGCCGTCGCGGAGCCAGAGGACATAGAGGTCAAGGGTATTGTTCGGGATCGCCTTGACGGTCGCATATATGCCTGTGAAGTCCTGGTCTGTGCTGGTCGTCGTGCTCTCCCTGACCTTCGATGTGAAGAGGTCTACGTTGACGGGGGCCGACGTATAGACGAACTTGAGCGCGTCGAAGGACCTGTCGTTGTTCGACCAGTTGGAGTTGCAGACGAGCCTGCCGTCGCCGTAGCAGAGTTGCTGGCGTCCGGCCCTGAGGGAAACCGGCGCGCCGAAGAGGTTGTTGATGTTGACGTATGACTCGTGGAGGTCAAGCGTATTGCCGGTGTCGGTCAGCGCGGGGCCGCCGTTGGTGTTGGTTGAAGCGCCCCAGGTCCTGGTGTCCTGGAGGGTGATCTTTATGGATGTGTCGTCCGTTGCCTTGGCGTCCGCCGTGAGCCTTACCCTCTGCCCCCATGAGTCCGTGTGGTCGTTAACGTTGCCGTTGAAGTCCGCATCGTTCCTGTATTCACCCCTGAGCCTGTACTGGCCGCTTAATGTTACATCCGCCGCGTCGGCCGGGACAACGTATGCAGCGGTAAGAGCCGCTGCGAAGACAGACAACAAAATTCTTTTCATCCTTCTTCCTCCTTGTATTTGGTAGTTATTACTGCCCTCTGATGTATAGCGCCGCTAAAAAAAACGGCGCGTTGCCTCTCTTCGGATACGGCTTTCAGAACTCTCCACCGGCATATCCATGCGCGATGGACACGCCTTACTCTACTCTCCTGCCCCAATCCATTCACCCAGCGGCCCTCCGGCTACAGGCCCTCTACGCACATGGAACTTTGCAACAACGTAGCTTTTATTGTAATGACGCATGGACTGGCGGAGCTAATCCGAATTTAGATTGGTACTGTTATACACAACATTGCAAAGCGTGTCAAGCATTTTAAAGGGCCGCTTTGAAAAAAAATTAAAGCCCTTTGCGCGGCGTATTTTTCCATGACAGGGGACCGATATCCCGTATTCTAAAATCCGCGACGCAAGCCGCTCCCCCGGAGCCCGCCGTGCGTCCAAAAACCCTCTCCGGACGCGTGCCGGACGGCCCGTCAGATGACGCCGGCCTTTACAAGGTCGTGCATATGGACCACCCCCGCGACCTCGCCCCCGTCGTCATGCACGAAGAGCGAGGTGATGGAGTGCTCCTCCATCTGCTTCAAGGCCGCCTCGGCAAGGGAGTCCACGGATATCGTCTTCGGGCTCCTGGTCATGACGTCAACTACTTTTTTTTCAAGGACGCCGCCCCCCTGCTCTATCGCCCTCCTCAGGTCGCCGTCGGTTATCACGCCGACAATCCTCCCGCCCCTGAAAACGCCGGTCAGCCCCATGCGCTTCGCGGTCATCTCTATTACGGCCTCCTTCATCGAGGCGTTTACCGAGACCCTCGGCATACTCACCCCTTTGTGCATCAGCTCGCCGACCCTCATCAGCTTCCTGCCGAGGCTTCCGGCGGGGTGGAGGTTGGCGAAGTCCTCGGCCTTGAACTCCCGCGCCTCGAGGAGCGCGATGGCCAGGGCGTCCCCCATGGCCAGGCACGCGGTGGTGGAGGCGGTGGGGGCGAGCCCCAGGGTGCATGCCTCTTCCTTGACCCCGACGTCGAGGACCGCGTCCCCGTTTCGCGCAAGGGTCGAGTCCATCCTGCCGGTCATGGCTATCGTCCTGACGCCCATGCGCTTAACGAGCGGCATCACCTTTATAAGCTCCTCGGTCTCCCCGGAATTGGATACGGCAAGGAGTATGTCGTTTTTCATTATCATGCCGAGGTCGCCGTGGACCCCTTCGGCCGGGTGGAGGAAGAACGCCGGGGTCCCGGTCGAGGCGAGAGTGGAGGCTATCTTCTGGCAGATTATCCCGCTCTTGCCCATGCCGCTTACCACGACCTTGCCGGTGGTGGAGAGGATGAGCTCCACGGCACGGGAGAAGTTGCCGTCAAGACGCCTCTTGAGGGCGGATACCGCCCCGGCCTCGATATCGAGCACCCTTCTGGCGGTGGCTAACGCGCTTTTCTTATCCATTTTTGTCATTATAATAGACCATCGCATCTATCTGGAATGGCGCCGGAAAGGGACGCTAAAAACCCTTGACCAATCCGTCTATCTCCATCAGCTCCCCGGCTATCGCCTTGACGTCTTCAAGCGCTATGGAGTTCGGCCCGTCGCAGAGCGCCTCATCCGGGCAGGGGTGGACCTCCATGAATATCCCGTCAACGCCCACGGCCACAGCGGCCCTGGCAAGGTGCCGCGCCATTGCCCTGTCTCCGCCCGATGACGTCCCCATGCCCCCGGGCGTCTGGACGCTGTGCGTGGCGTCAAAGACCACCGGGAAGCCGAGAGACCTCATTATCGGGAGCGCCCTGAAATCCACTACGAGGTTGTTGTACCCGAAGCTCGTGCCGCGCTCCGTCAATATGACCTTGCCGTTGCCGGCGCTAAGGGCCTTGTCCACAGACTGCTTCATATCCAATGGGGCGAGGAACTGCCCCTTTTTTATGTTCACTATGCGTCCGGTCCGGGCCGAGGCGAGTATCAGGTCTGTCTGGCGGCAGAGGAACGCCGGTATCTGGATGATGTCCGCGACCTCGGCCACTCTTTCGACGTCCTGTACGCAGTGGACGTCGGTGAGCACCGGCACGGAGAACTCGTCCCTGGCCTTCTTAAGAATCCTGAGGCCCTCCTTGACGCCTGGGCCCCTGTAAGACCTGACCGAGGTCCTGTTGGCCTTGTCGTAAGACGACTTGAAGACGAACGGCGCCTTGAGCCCGGAGGTCACGCTCAAGAGCCCTTCGAGCGTCTTCAGCGTCGAGGCCTCGCTCTCGATGACGCACGGCCCCATGATGAAGAATAGCGGCGCCCCGCCGCCTATCTCGAAGTCCTTAACCCTTATCCGCTTCATCTGACCGGGTCTGTTTTCTGGAATTTTTGCGCGGCGCGGAGGAGGGGGCCTTTTTCCCGCCCTTTCCGGCGCGGCCCTTGAGCGCCTGGGCCTTGTGCGCCATGACGGCCTTTACGAACCCGCGGAAGAGCGGGTGGGGAGAGAGGGGGCGGCTCTTGAACTCCGGATGGAACTGGCAAGCGACGAACCAGGGGTGGTGCCTGAACTCCATTATCTCGACGAGGGACTCATCCGGCGAGAGCCCGCTGAACTCCACACCCGCCTTCTCAAGCGTCTGCCTGTAGACGTTATTGACCTCGTACCTGTGCCTGTGCCTCTCGGAAATATCGGTTGAGCCGTAGGAGGCGTGCGCCCTGGAGCCCTTCCTGATTACGCACGGATAGGCCCCGAGCCTCATCGTCCCGCCCTTGGCGTTTATGCCGCGCTGCGTCTCCATTATATCCACGACCGGCGCCGTGGTGTCGGGGTTGAACTCGGATGAGTCCGCGTCCTTGAGCCCGCAGAGGTCCCTCGCTATCTCTATTATGGCCACCTGCATGCCGAGGCAGATGCCGAAGAACGGGACCTTGTTCTCCCTCGAATACCTTATGGCCGCGATCTTGCCCTCCACCCCCCGGCTCCCGAACCCCCCGGGGATCAATACCCCGTCGACGTTCTTCAACACCTGGGCGGCGGCCTTCTTCTCTATCTCTTCGGAGTCTATGTAGAGGAGGTTCACCGCGCAGTTGTTGGCTATGCCCCCGTGTATGAGGGCCTCATGGAGGCTCTTGTAGGAGTCCTGCAGGTTCACGTACTTGCCGACTATGCCGATGGTCACTTCGCCCCTAAGGCTGTTCACCTTCTTTATGAGATCCTCCCACTGCTCAAGCTTCGGGGCGCGCGTCCATATATTGAGGAGCTTGATTATCTTGTCGTCGAGCCCCTCGCGGTGGAACACGAGCGGCACCTCGTAGACGCACTTGACGTCCTCGGCCGATATGACGGCGTCCCTCTCCACGTTGCAGAAAAGGGCTATCTTGCCCTTGAGCTCGGAGGTCAGGGGGCGGTCGCACCTGCAAAGGAGGATGTCGGGCTGGATGCCTATCTCCCTCAGTTTGTTGACGCTGTGCTGGGTGGGCTTGGTCTTCATCTCCTGGGCGGTCGCTATGAAAGGCAGGAGCGTCAGGTGGATGTAAAGGACGTTCTCCTTGCCGAGGTCGAACCTCAACTGCCTTATGGCCTCGAGGAACGGCAGGCTCTCTATGTCGCCGACCGTGCCGCCGACCTCGATGATGGCGACGTCCACGCCGTTTGAGATGCTCAGTATCTTGCCCTTTATCTCGTCCGTCACGTGCGGGACGACCTGGACCGTGCAGCCGAGGTAATCCCCCCTGCGCTCCTTCGTGATGATGGAGTCGTAGACCTGCCCCGTCGTGAAGTTGTTCCTTTTTGAGAGCCTGGCGTTCGTGAACCGCTCGTAGTGGCCGAGGTCGAGGTCGGTCTCGGCCCCGTCGTCTGTCACGAAGACCTCGCCGTGCTGGAACGGGCTCATGGTGCCGGGGTCCACGTTTATATAGGGGTCGAGCTTCTGGAGCGTTATCGTCAGCCCCCTGGACTCAAGCAGGGCCCCTATCGAGGCGCTTGCAAGCCCCTTGCCCAGGGAAGAGACGACCCCGCCGGTTACGAATATGAACTTTGTCTTGATATGCTTTTTCGGTTCAGTCATGGCTGGGGCAAAGGTCTCCGGTTGTATTTTTGTCGATACAATATAACCTAAAAGTCGTTTGATTATAAATACTTTTTTAAGTACCCGGCCCGGCCGCCGTCCTTCTCGCCCGCTCAAGGTCTTCAGGGGTGTCCACAGATACCGGGTTGTAGGAGGTCTCCACCACCTTGATCCTGAAGCCGTGCTCCAGGGCCCTCAACTGTTCGAGGCTCTCGGCGTCTTCAAGCGCCGTTGGCGCAAGCGCGGAGAACCTGAAGAGGAAATCCCTCCGGTATACGTACAGCCCTATGTGTTTGTACGGGCTCACCCCCGAGTCCTTGAAAGGGCCCCTTATATGAGGTATCGGGCTCCTCGAAAAGTATAGCGCGAAGCCGTCCCTGCCAGTGACGACCTTTACGACATTGGGGTTGCGGTACTCCTCCTCGTCCAGAATCCGTGTCTTGAGGGTGCAGAGATATATCTCCGGGCTTTGAAGCAACGGCCTTATGGCGTCGTCTATGGCCGAAGGGGTTATCAAGGGCTCGTCGCCCTGGAGGTTCGCGATAATCTCGGACGGGATCCCTTGCGCGGCCTCGGCGACCCTGTCCGTGCCTGACCTGTGGCGCGGCGAGGTCATGAGCACGTTGCCGTTGAAGCGCCTTACGGCCCTCTCTATCCTCTCGTCGTCGGTGGCTACCGCGACGTGCCCGACGAGGCTGGCGGCAGACGCCCTCTCATAGACCCATTGCACCATAGGCTTGCCGCCAATGGACGCGAGGGGTTTTCCGTCCAGACGGGTGGAAGCCCACCTTGCGGGGATGATCGCCGCTACCTTGAAGCTCCCCGCGGCTTTTCCGCT
>JACRNN010000096.1 GCA_016234955.1 Deltaproteobacteria bacterium
TCCACGTGCTTTACCGTCACCTCGGTATTCTCAGAGGCCGTGTGCTTGCCCGCAAGCGTCGTGTCATCGACCGGGTGGCCGCTACCCCCGGAGAGCGCCCTCTTCTGTATCTCGGTCTTGATGTCCCTGGTGGAAGGCCCGTTGCTGTCGTGGCAGTTGAAGCACAGAGCCTCCTCCCACGCTATCAACTGCCGCGGGATGACGTAGTCCACGCTCACGCCCACGTTGTTCGCGGAAAGGTGCATGTTCGTCGGAGAGGTCGGCACCGCGGACGTGTCAAAGGCGGTCGAGGTACCCCCCTCCTTAATCCCGTGAGGGGTGTGGCAGTTCAGGCAACTCCCCAGGTTGCCCGCGGGCAGCCCGGAGCGGTCCTTCCTCGGCCAGATGTTTACAGGGTCGCCGGTAGTGCCGGGCCAGTAAAAACTGCCCGCTGGAGGGCTATAGTGGCTCGATGCCTGGAAAACGGTCTTGCCCTGGTAAGAAAACGGTCTTGCCCTGGTAAAACCTCCAGTATCCTTGACCGGTGCTGCCGCTACCGTTCAGGGTCATGCTCTCGTGGCAATACCAGCAGAGTTCGGCATAATTGGTCACGGATGCCCCATACCTCATGAGCAGGTACGGGTCTGCGGCGCCGTTTACCGGCTTCGGCTCGCTCCCGCCGAAGCTCGCGTGCGGCTCGTGGCACTGCGTGCACTCCCCGCCCTTGTACTTGCCGGCTTCAGTGTTGAGATTGTTATAATAGCTCCCGTAATCACTCTGGTTTACCGACCTGTCCACGCCGGGGCCGTTCCCGGCGTCGTATGGGGTAACGCCGTCGGTAGTGCCGCCCCCGTGCTTGACGTAAGGGAAGGCACCGCTTGTTGCGGAGGCGTTATCTCGCCGGCCGTACAACCAGAAGCAGGTCGCAACCAAGAGAGCCGTGATGCTGAGTGAAAGAACCTTACGCAGGGCCTTAGTCTCCATGCTGATTTTCAAGACTTGGTTCCACTTGTTCTAATATACGCCAAATCGACGCCAAACGTCAAGACAATATCAGGCCGGATGGAAGCCCCCACCGGTGAGGCCGTTTACCTTATGATATTCATAAGGTCTTGAAATTCATCAACTATTATTGAACAGCCCGCAAGCCTCAAGTCTTGCGTCCCCCTGAAGCCGTATGATACCCCGACGATATTTACGCCCGCGCTCATGCCGGCCTCGCAGTCTATGGGGCTGTCTCCTACGAGGACCGTCTTATCCGGGGCCGCGCCGAGCGCGGATACTACCTTTTCTATCGGCTCCGGATGGGGTTTCCTGTAGGTAAAAGAGTCCCCGCCTATGACCATGACGAAGAATCCGCCGAGGTCGAGCGCTTCGAGTATCCTCTCCGCGAACCTTACCGGCTTGTTGGTCACCACCGCCATCGTCTTGCCCATTTCCTTGAAGCGGCCGAGCGTCTTCCTCACCCCCGGATAGAGACGGGTGTCAACGACAAGGCGCTCTCCGTAAAAATCGAGGAATTTCCGCCGAGCCTCCTCGACCCTGCCCGGGCCTTCCCCTGGCATGAGCCTCTCAAGGAGCGCCTTGACGCCCCAGCCTATGTTCCCCTTTATCGACTCCATGTCCTGCTCGCCGTGCCCCATTGCGCGCAGGGTCATGTTGGCCGCGCGGGCTATGTCCTCGCTTGAGTCTATCAAGGTGCCGTCGAGGTCGAATATGATCAGATCCGCGTCGATAATCGAGTCCCGTTTTGCACTTTCCATTGCGTAACCTTCCATTATTGTTGATTTTTCCAAACAGACGGTCTTTCATTGTACCACAGCCCCGGCGCATATAAAAAGGGAATGTTGAAAACGTGGGATGCGCTCGCTTTGTATTTTGAAAAATATGAAAAACGGGCGGGGCAAGGCTTGAAAACTCCAGAATTATTTTGACTTTACAGCGCCGTATAGATAACATAATTTAAGGTGATTATAAAAGTTCTGGCACTAAATTACAGAGGTTTTGAGCCAGCAAAGTGAACAGGCCATTGCCTCTATTATTATAACGAAACTCCATTTCTTTCAAGTACAGAGGGAATTTTTCTTTGGAGATGCCGTGAAACT
>JACRNN010000097.1 GCA_016234955.1 Deltaproteobacteria bacterium
CAAAAAGGTGCTCTCCGTCGCCGTGCACAACCATTACAAGAGGATAGAGAGCAGGGTCGCGCTCGGGAACGTCGAGCTTCAGAAGAGCAACATACTCCTTGTCGGCCCGACAGGGTCGGGAAAGACCCTTCTGGCGCAGACGCTGGCCAAGATATTGAACGTCCCGTTCACCATAGCCGACGCCACCACGCTTACGGAGGCCGGATACGTCGGCGAGGACGTCGAGAACATCATCTTGAGCCTCCTGCAGAACGCCGAGTACGATATAGAGAGGTGCCAGAAGGGCATAGTATACATAGACGAGATAGACAAGATATCAAGGAAGAGCGACAGCCCCTCCATCACGAGGGACGTCTCCGGCGAAGGGGTGCAGCAGGCGCTGCTCAAGATAATCGAGGGTACCGTCGCCAACGTCCCGCCCAAGGGCGGCAGGAAGCACCCCCAGCAGGAGTTCCTGCAGGTCGATACCACCAACATACTGTTCATATGCGGCGGCGCCTTTACCGGGATGGAGACCATAGTCTCCCAGAGGGTCGGCAAGAGGACCGTGGGCTTCAGCGCGGAGGGCAAAAAGACCGCGTCAGCCGCGTCCACAAAGCTCCTCCATGACGTTGAGCCGCAGGACTTCATACGTTACGGCCTCATCCCCGAGTTCATGGGCAGGCTCCCGGTCATAGCCGTGCTCGACGAGTTGAGCGAGAAGGACCTGGTCAGGATACTCACCGAGCCGAGGAACGCCATAATCAAGCAGTACCAGAAGCTCTTCGAGTTCGAGAACGTAAAGCTCAAGTTCACGGACGGCGCGCTCGGCGCGGTAGCCAAGGAGTCCATGATAAGGAAGGCCGGGGCCAGGGGATTGCGGGCCATACTCGAGAACGTGATGCTCGATACCATGTACGAGCTGCCATCCCAGACCAATATCAAGGAGTGCATCGTAAACGAGGACGTGATATTCGAGAAGGCGAAGCCCATCATAGTCTACGGCAACAGGGCTGAAACCGCCTGAGCCGCGCGGCCTCGCGTTCGCTATGCATGTTCACAGGAAGTCAACGGAGGGAGAGATTTGAAAAAGGACAATAAGCTGGTGATACCCTTGATACCGTTAAGGGATATAATAATATTCCCGTACATGGTCGTGCCCCTTTTCGTGGGCAGGGAGAAGTCCATCAAGGCCCTCGAGCACGCCATGGGCAACGACAAGTCGATACTCCTTGCGGCCCAGAAAAAGGCCAAGACGGAAGACCCGGCCCCTGACGAGATTTACGACGTCGGCACCCTCGGGACAATACTACAGCTCCTGAGGCTCCCGGACGGCACGGTCAAGGTGCTGGTGGAGGGCAAGAAGAGGGCCAGGATCAA
>JACRNN010000036.1 GCA_016234955.1 Deltaproteobacteria bacterium
AGGCCTCGGCGTCGCGCAGCGTAAGGACGTTGCGCGTTATCGAGTAGTTGTGGTCTACGCGCGACGTTTTCCCGTACCATAATAACGGTTTTTTCTCGCCCCTGTGCAGGCATCTGGAGAGTATGAGGTTGGAGTAGCGGTTTATGTTCGAGGCGTGCCTGTAGTAATGCTGCATGAAAGACTCCACCCCGAGGGCGTGAGCGGAGTTCTGAAAGCCGAGCGTGCCGGCTATCCTCTCCTGGTGGTCGAACGAGAGCTGGTCTGTTTTTCTGTTGGTGGCGAAGTGGAGCTCGTTCCGGATCCAGAGGAGGAAGTCGAGCGACTCCTCTATCGCCTCCTTGTCCTGGACGGAGATAAGCCCAATGGAGAAGGGCTCCACCTGCTCGCCGCTCTTCGCCTTGACCACCCACTTGGCGGTATGTATGTCCCTCAACCCCCCCTCGCCTTCCTTGACGTTGGGCTCGAGTATGTATACCGACCCGCCGTACTTTGCGTGCCTTGCGCGGCTCTCCTCCATCTTGTCGTTTATAAAGGCGTCGGAACGCTTCCTGTTGAAGAGGTCTTTGCGTATGCGCGATCTGAAAAGGTCGAACAGCTCGCTATCGCCGAGGATAAAGCGCAGGTCCAGAAACGCCGTCATCGTCTTGAGGTCGTCCTTTGCCAGCGCTATGCATTCCTCAAGCGACCTTATGCTGAACCCGAGGTCGAGCCCCGTGTCCCACAGGGAGTAGAGCACCTGGTTGGTGAGGTTCTCTATCTCCGGCGTGAGGCGCTTCTTATAGAGGAGCATCAGGTCTATGTCGGAACGTATGTTGAGCTCGCCCCTGCCGTAGCCCCCCACCGCCACAAGCGCGATATCCTCCCCGCTCCCAAGCTCCTCTGTCTTGAACGCGAAGAGGGCCTTGAGCACGTCGTCCACGAGCCGCGTGTAGGACTTGCAGATATCGGTCCCGGACCCGCCCTCGATGTGGGTCTTGCGGAGCTCCTTTTCGCCCGCGGCCAGGCGTTCCTTTATAATGGGCGCGGCTACTCCCTTATTCTCCCTGATGGAGTCGATTATCTGAAGATGCGGCATCATTCACTCTCGCGGATGTCAGTTATGGGTGTCTCTAAAAATTAGTTTTTTAGTCTTCTGAAACCTCGGTGGCTCCCATGCCTGTGAGGGTTCATGTTTTCCCGAGGTCGAGGCGGGGTGAGTGAAACCTCTCAGGACTCAAAACCCGAGGGGTTTCAGAACGCTGAAATAAAAAAGCGGTCCATATATGTTAATATGTGTCCATTTTTATTTTCGCCCTAACAAAGAGACCGGGGAAAAGAGCGATTTTTAGAGGCGCCCTTATATGGAGCCTGCCCCGCCTATGTAGCTTATCAGGCCGGCTGCAATCCCATCGACCACCTCATGAAGGTACTTGTCGTCCTGGAGCCTTTTTTCCTCCAGGGGGTTGCTTATGAAAGAGACCTCTACAAGGATGGACGGCATCCTTGTGCCGACAAGGACGTAGAAAGGCGCGCCCTTGACCCCGTTGCCCCTGACGCCGCCGTACCTCTCGTTGAGCTTCTTGACGAGGTTGTCCTGTACCATGGACGCGAGCCTTACGGAGTCGTTGGTCTTGGCGGTCTTGATAAGGTCGTTCAGGATGAACTCGAGGTCGCTGACCGCCTTCCTGGATGTGGCGTTTTCCCTGGCCGCGAGCCGTCTCGATTCCTCGTCGCGTGAGAGGTTGAGCATATATGTCTCCACGCCGGAGGCGGCCCTCCTAAGGCTCGAGTTTATGTGGATGGAGACGAAGAGGTCGGCGTCCTCCCTGTTCGCTATGGCGGTCCTCTCCTCAAGCGGTATGAAGACGTCGGTATCCCTTGTCATGATTATCTTCGAGCCGAGCTTTGCGTGGAGCTTCTCCCTCAAAAGCCTGCCGAGCTTCAGGGTGACGTCCTTTTCCTTCAACCCGCCCTTGCCTATTGCGCCGGGGTCGTGGCCGCCGTGGCCCGGGTCAAGGACGATCTTTTTTATCCTGCCCGGGGCAATACGCCCGAGCGGCTGGGACGCGGCGGGCTCCCTCACCTCCTCAGCCGCTTTCCCCTGGTCCGCGGGCTTGTCTCCGGTTACGTCTATGACTATCCTGTATGGGTCGCTGAGCGGGAATACCTTGAAGTCCTCGATGGAGTCGATATCGAGCACCACCCGGACGGTGTCGGAATCGAACTGGCCGGCCCTGGCCGTCTTTAAAAGCCCGTCGTTTATCGGTATGGACCTCTCAAGGCTCCTGGCGAGCCTGGCGTCTTTTATATCGATCAGGAGCCTCCTCCACCCCACGTTTATGGAAGGGTCCTTCTTCAGGAGCCTCGATGTGAAGGCGGACTCCTTGCTGAGGCTTATGACGACCCTCGTGTAGTTGGGGTTCGACCAGTACTTGATATCATCGACCGTGGGGCTTGAAGCGAACGCTGACGGCGCAAGCAGATAGAGGAAGATGAAATGGATGATAAGAAAGGAGACCGTAACCCTTGCGCTCATCCGCTCGCTATGCTTGTTGAATGTCATCTAACTCTCCAAAAGCCCCTTCAGCTTATCGAGGGCCGTGAGGGCATCGAGCGGGGTAAGCCTGTTTATGTCGATGCGCCTCAATTCCTCCCTGACCTGGTCCTTGCCCCCCAGAAGGCTCATCTGCCCCGCGGCCGCCGGGCGCCCCTTCTTAGCCGCGAGCTTCGGCATGCCGGCGTCGTTCAGCTCGCCGGTCTCGAGGTTCTTAAGTATCTCCCTCGCCCGCTCTATCACGGCGTCCGGGATGCCGGCGAGGCTGGCCACCTGTATCCCGTAGCTCCTGTTGCTCCCGCCCGGCACGACCTTCCTCAAGAATATTATCCTGTCCTCCCACTCCTTGACGGCCATATTATAATTTTTGGCGTTCTCCTTTGTCAAGGGCAGGTCGGTAAGCTCGTGGTAGTGGGTGGCGAAGATGGTCTTTGCCTTGAGCGCCGGGCTGTCGTGTATGTATTCCGCCACCGCCCAGGCAATGCTCAGGCCGTCGAACGTGGATGTGCCC
>JACRNN010000142.1 GCA_016234955.1 Deltaproteobacteria bacterium
GTCACGCCCCTGTTCCGCAGCATCGCCACCCCTCTTTCGGGGTGAGTGCGTATCCACTTCCTTTGTTCGTAATGTAACGGGGCCTGTTGGGCATACAGTTCATCCTGTAACGAAATTATTGCGATGTTCATGGTCAAGGCCGCCGCCAGGAGCGGCGCCCGCTCCTCTTCCGGCAACTCCAGTGCCCTCGATATGACTTCACAGAAGAGCGCCGTATAGATGGGGTGAGTTATCGAATACCTGGTTTCCTTGCCGATAAAGAGGGTGGCAAGGGCCGCGTCCGTATCTATATCGCACGCCTTCTGGAGCATACCGCAGGCGATCAAGACCGCGTCCAGGTCCTTCACGGTCTCTATCTCGTCTAAGAGGCGCGCCATGGCCCTTTCCACCGACAGGATCAACCGGAACGGGGACTCCGCGCCCTCCTCCTGCGGATATGTGTCTTCTCCGATGTCTTTCCGGAACAGCCCTCGGCTTATAAGAAAATCAAGCTGGCGTTCAGAGACGATGACATAGCCTTTATTGATCAGCAGATTCCTGTTCCCGTCGAATACGTCCCACCTGATAGGCTCGCCAAGGGGGATATCGCTCTTGCACAGACGTATAAGCTTCATGTATAGGTCTCGTAGATCAAGAGATTTTAGAGGCGCCTTTTATGCATCATCACCATGCGGGTTCGACAGCCGGGCACGACCGGATTATCACGATTCCATCGCTACAGTCAATGAAAAAGGGGCCGGCCCTTTCGGGCCGACCCCTTGATTTTGCTGGTGGAGGGTACCGGGATCGAACCGGTGGCCTGCTGATTGCGAACCAGCCGCTCTCCCATCTGAGCTAACCCCCCTCATCCTGCCCCGCCGGATATGGCTCCCCGGCGGGCGGCGGTTAACCTTTATTTTTTAACAAAAAAAACGGACAATCGCAAGAAAAGAATTTTTAAAAGGATATTTTCCGGGGATGGGAGTCTGCTTGAACATGCATAGCGAGCGCATTCCCCGCCAGCCAAGCCGCGGGGAATCTTCAAGAGACTGTCAGGCCTTTACCCTTATAGGAAGGATTACCGTCGTTATGCCGTCCCACTGAAGGCGCCGCTGGATCGCGAAGGCCGTTTCGTTGTGAAGCATCTTATGGTATATCTTCTCGAGGCGGAAGGTAAGCTGCCCGGTAAATACCGTCGACCTTGGAAATTTCGACGCAATCTCCTTGCATAAATGCTCCGCGTTCTCCACCACGTCGATTCCCACGGCCATGCGGTAATCCGCGGGGAAACCGAGTCTTCTGGCAAGCTCCACGTATTTTTCGAGGGAATCCCTGACGGATTCCTCCAGGGCCTTGACCTCGTTTGCGCCTTTGAACGAGCCGGAATCTATTACGGCGACGGATGCGAAGACGATCTGTTTGGTCTGGGGGAAGTTCGTAAGTATCGAAAGGAGCGTATGCACGCCGAACCCGTTATACCCGGATACGAGCTGGACGGCGGTCATATCGTTATGGTTTAAAGGCTTGTCATTTATGGGGCCGAATACCGGGAGGTTCAGGAGCGTCTCATCGAGCTGGGCGACGCCCTGCCGGACTTTATCGTAGTGGCTCCGGATAAGGTGGCACCCGCCTATCACAACAGCCGTTATAATAAGAGTGACCCATCCCCCCTCGGTGAATTTTTCAAAGACGGTTACGAGCAGTATGGTAACGCAGAGTATGAGCCCTACGATGTGGACGCTCAAATGCTGTTTCCACTTCTTGTCGGTGCGCCGGTGGCTGATGTAGAAGTGCGACATGCCGAGTTCCGAAAGCGAGAAGGTCAGGAAGACGTTTATAGAGTACATTACGACGAGGCCCGATACGGAGCCGTTGGTGTAAATAAGGAGCGCCAGGGCCGATGCCCCCATAAGGATAATGCCGTTCTGCATGCTGAGCCTCTCGGAGAGGGCGGCGAAACGGTGGGGGAACCATGAGTCTATGGCCATGTTCGACATGACCCTGGGGCCGTCTATAAAACCCGCCTGGGCCGCCACTAACAGTATGGCGCCTTCGGAAAATATTGTTATGAACGATATCCAGCTCCCGGCCGGCCAGTGTCCGAAGAGCGCGTCCGCAAGGACCGCGTTCAGGGTGCGTCCTTCCTCGGGCTTTATTCCCATGAGCGAATAGACGATAAAAAGCATCCCGGCGGTAAAGGCGAGGGAGGCGGCCATGTACATCATCGTGCGTTTGCCGGTCTGCACCCGCGGCTCCTTCATTATCTGAAGCCCGTTGGACACGGCCTCGATACCCGTATAAGTGCCCCCTCCGAGGGAGTAGGCCCGGAGGATGAGCGCCAGGACCCCGAAGAATCCGATTGTTTTAAGATCATGGTTAAGGCTTGTGTGAAAATCGCTTATGATTACGGCGGATTGGTCGTAGTGGATTGCTATGGCGTAGGAGAGCATGACGAAGTGAGTGATTATAAATACAAAAAATATCGGGGCAAGCACGGAGATGGATTCCTTTACACCCCTGATATTGAGAATGATGAGCAGTATTATAAGAAAGAACGCGAACGCTACTTTGAATTTATGAAATTCCATCGGCAGGAAACTGAATATCGCGGCGGCACAGGCGGCGGTTGAGATGGTTATCGTCAGAATGTAGTCCACAAGGAGGGCGCTTCCGGAGACAACGCCGGCCTTTTCTCCGAGCATGTGGGTTGAGACGATATATCCGCCGCCGCCGTAAGGGAAGTGCTCTATGATCCTTGAGTAGGCGTAGGAGATTATGAATACCGTAAGAGCCGTGGCGATGCCCAGGAAAAGCGACAGATAGGTGTGGCTCCCGAGGGCGCGGAAGGCCTCTTCAGGGCCGTATGCCGAAGACGAAAGACCGTCGGCCCCGAGCCCTATCCACGCAAGCAACGGTATGAGGGCCATCTTGTGGAATATATGCGGATCATTGAAAGACTTGGGTGCGCCGAGTATTGAGCGCGTCGTCTTTTTTAATAAACCGGGTTTTTCTTCAGGAACGTTTCCGTTCATAAGGTTTTGGCTCCAATGCGAAGTTAATTATCGATGATACAGCTTTTCACGTCTCCTCGGCAAGCACATTTTTGATCAATCAAGTTGTCGTCTTTGCGAGCGTGGCGTTGCAATCCGGACTCTAAATAAATCGACAAGTTAGGGGACCTCTGAAAAATTATGTTTTGCTGTCATTCTGAGAGAGCGAAGCGACCGAAGAATCTCGTAAGTTGTTGAATCAACTGAAAACAGGATTCTTCGCGGAGCCTGTCCTGAGCGAAAAAGAGAGATTCTTCGCTGCGCTCAGAATGACAGAGCGAAGGGCTCAGAATGACCCCATTGGCAGAGTTTTTCAGAGGTTCCTAAGTGATTGCCGCGTCGCTTATGTCCCTCCTCTGACGCTTGAAAAGGGCTTTTGCGGCAATCTGACAGAACGATAGAGGCGTCTCCTTCATACATTGACAACGAGCACCTTTATCTCGGTCATCTCCTCTATCGCGTACCTTACGCCCTCCCTCCCGAACCCGCTCTGCTTCACCCCGCCGTAGGGCATGTTATCGACCCTGTACGTTGGAACGTCGTTTATTATCACGCCCCCCACGTTCAGGCGCTCGTATGCGTAAAAGACCCTTCCCATGTTCTTTGTGAAGACCCCGGCCTGGAGGCCGTAGGCCCCCCGGTTCACCTCTTCCACCGCCCCTTCGAACGTATCGTAGCTCTCAAGCGTCACTACCGGGGCAAAGACCTCTTCAGAGCAGACCTTCATCGAGGGTTTGACGCCTGTCAGGACCGTAGGCTCAAAGAAGTTGCCCATGCGCCCTCCTCCGACGAGCGCCTCGGCCCCTCCGGCAACCGCCTCCTTCACCCACTCCTCGGCCCTTTGCGCGGCCCCCTCCTCTATCATGGGGCCGATGTCCGTGGATTCATCCATCGGGTCGCCGAGCTTGAGCCCTCGGCATATACCGATGAACGTCTCCTTGAACCGCTCGTATACGCTCTTTTCCACGTGTATCCTCTGCACGGATATGCATATCTGGCCGGCGTTTGAGAACGCGCCGGCGGCGCATCTTTTCGCGGCGTACTCTATATCCGCGTCCGAGTGGACTATGGCCCCGGCGTTCCCGCCGAGCTCGAGCGTTACCCTGCGGGTCCCGGCCCTGCCCTTTAGCATCCAGCCGACCTTCGCGCTCCCCGTAAAGCTCAACTTCCTTATCCTCTCGTCCTCAAAGAGCCTGCCCGTATCCTCATCCGAACAGAGGACTACGTTCACCCCGCCCTCAGGCCATCCGGCCTCGGTTATTATCTCGCCGAGCGCAAGGGCCGTCAGCGGGGTCTTTATCGCGGGCTTCACTATTATCGGGTTGCCGCAGGCCATGGCCGGGGCCGCCTTGTGCGCCACGAGGTTCAAGGGGAAGTTAAACGGCGTTATGCCGAGCACCGTGCCTATGGGGAACCGCCGCACTATACCGAACCTGCCTTCCGAGCCCGCGGCAAGGTCGAGCGGTATGACTTCGCCGCCGAGCCTCCTGGCCTCTTCAAGGGCTATCTGGAAGGTCGTGGCCGCCCTTCGTACCTCGGCCCTGGCGTCTTTTATGGGTTTTCCGGCCTCAAGGGTGATCAGCCTGGCAAGCTCCTCCTCCCTTGATTCTATCCCCTCCACTATCTTGCGCAAAAGTTCGGCCTTCCTGTAAGACGGGAGCTTTTTCAAGGCCTCAAACGCCTTGAGAGACCCTTCCACGGCCTCGTTCAGAAGCCCACGGTCGGCGAAGTATGTAATTCCCACGACGCTACGGTCATAGGGGCTCAAGACCTTATGCTCCGAAGACGTCTTTACCCATCCGCCGTTTACAAGGAGCTTGAATTCCCTCGGCATATCTACTATCCTCCTCCCCTCCCGGCGTATCACCAATCGCGTGATACGCAGGTCTATCCGCATAATTAACCAGAAAACAGAACCCCAGTCAAATCATTATAATTGTCTTTAAAAGCCGCCGTGGTATAATCATTTCAATCGGGTGCTCGGCGAAAACCCCGTTCTTTTAAGGGCGGGTCAAAGCCGAGCTATATAAAAGGTAAATACCTTGCCGACAATCCCCGCCATTTATGGCGGGGTAATTGAATTACCGCTGTTTCACTTTGGGGGGTCTCGCATAGCACAGGTATACGGAAATCTTCTCGGTCTTAAATCGAGCCAGATAAAAAGCCTTGAGCGCATCTACAATCGCCGCATACCGCCCTCACTCGTCATCACGCCGGAACTCGGCAGATACTTGACCGGCCTTTCAAGGGAAATAAACAGGCAGATAGGCGTCATCGTCAACCGCAAGGGCGCGATAGTCTGCGCCATAGTGGGGGATGAAAAGGAGATAGTCATCCCGGCGCTCTCCGATTATCCGCTCGGCAGAAGGCATCTGCGCGGGCTGCGCTGCGTCCACACCCACCTCAAAAGTGAGCCGCTCACCCAGGACGACCTTACCGACCTCGCGCTCCTCCGGCTCGATATGATGGCCGTTGTCGGCGTCCTTGAGGACGGCCTGCCTGGAGACATCCATGCGGCGCACCTCCTGCCCTATAATCCCGGGGGCGCGGCATACACGGTAGAGCCTCCCGTCTCATTTCACCGTTTTGACGTGGACTTCCAGGGGTTCATAACGTCTCTTGAGCAGGAGATGGGCAGGGCCATCGTAAGGGACGTCAGGGACGTCCGCGAGCGGGCCATACTCGTAAGCGTATCGTCGAGGCACAGGGACGAGCAGATGGAGTCCCTCGATGAACTCAAGGAGCTTGCCAGGACAAGTAACGTGGTCGTACTCGATTCACTATGCCAGAGGCCCGACAGGATAAACCCGAAGTACCTTATGGGCACCGGCAAGATAAAGGAGCTTATAATAAAGGCCCTTCAAAAAGAGGCGACCATCCTCATATTCGACCAGGAACTGACCCCCACGCAGGTAAGGGAGATAGGCAACATAACCGAGCTCAAGGTAATAGACAGGACACAGCTCATCCTCGACATATTCGCAAGCCGGGCGCATTCAAGGGACGGCAAGGTACAGGTGGAGCTCGCCCAGCTCAAGTACCTGCTCCCGAAGCTGACCGGCAGGTCCGCCTCTTTATCGAGGCTCATGGGAGGCATCGGGGGAAGGGGTCCCGGAGAGACAAAGCTCGAGGTCGACAGGAGAAGGGTATCCGACAGGATAGCGCATCTTGAGAAGGAATTAAAATCCCTGAGCCGCGGCAGGTGCCAGAGGAGGCGGAGGAGGGCCGAGAGCGGGGTGCCGATAATCTCCATCGTCGGGTACACGAACGCCGGCAAATCGACCCTCTTGAACGCCCTTACGAAGAGCGCCACCCTCGTTGAGGACAAGTTATTCGCAACGCTCGACACCGCTTCAAGGCGCCTCAGGTTCCCGAGGGAGAGGGACGCGGTCATCACCGACACCGTCGGCTTCATAAAGGACCTTCCGAAAGACCTTTTCAAGGCGTTCAAGTCCACGCCCGAAGAGATGGAGGACGCCGACCTGCTCATACACCTCGTGGACCTCGGTAGCCCCTCCTTCGAGGCGCGGATAGAGACGGTTGAGAAGCTCCTCGATGAGATAGGGCTTGCCTCCATACCGAGGATACTGGTATTCAACAAGGCCGACCTCGTGGAGAGGACGGTCGCCCAGAACCTCGCCCGGAGGTTCGACGCGGTCTTGATATCCGCCGTGGACCCCGCGACGCTCAACGGCCTTTTAAAGGAGCTTGAGGCACGGCTCTGGCCCGAAGCGGCGATGGAAGGGCAGGGGTACGCCGTGGCAAAGGGGATAGAGGGAGGTTAAGGGACTTGCCGGGAGGGGCGGAGAATCGGGTAAAGGCGGGCGGGAGAACACGGACTGCTTACGATACCAGAACCGACCGGGCAGATGCGGGGGTTCAATCGGATGCTTGAGGAGATAAGCCGACATATTACTTGAAATTTTGGCAGAAAATAGGTAAATTGATAAAACTTAACTGACCAAGCGGAGACCCTGCATCATACCAGTATAGGGCTGTATTATGGCAAAAAAGTACCGAATATCCGATAAATTTGCGCTCTCAGAACATATTGTGCTTTTCCACGGAGACTGTCTGGATCTGCTTAAAAAGATTCCAGATGAATCGATACAACTGATTGTCACCTCACCGCCTTACAATATCGGCAAGGAGTATGAAAAAAAACTTGAGCTTCAAATGTACCAGGAACAACAGGCGGCAATCATTCGGGAATGCGTTCGCGTCCTTTCTCCACGCGGAAGTATTTGTTGGCAAGTGGGTAACTATGTAGATAATGGATCAATAATCCCTCTGGATACGATCTTGTACCCCATATTTACCGAGCTTGGTTTGAAAATGCGCAACCGGATTATTTGGCACTTTGAACATGGACTCCACTGCAGTAAACGTTTTTCCGGCAGGTACGAGGCCATAATTTGGTTTACAAAATCAAAGAATTACGTTTTCAATCTCGACCCGGTTCGAGTTCCTCAGAAATATCCTGGGAAAAAATATTTCAAAGGTCCCAATGCCGGCAAATATTCTTGCAATCCTCTCGGGAAGAATCCTGGAGATATATGGAGTATCCCTAATGTGAAAAGCAATCATGTTGAAAAAACAGAGCATCCATGCCAGTTCCCAGTTGAGTTGATTGAGAGATTAGTGCTTTCTATGACCAATGAAGGAGATTGGGTTTTCGATCCATTTTTGGGAACCGGTACAACGATTATTTCAGCTATTCGTCATCAACGAAAAGGCGCTGGAGCTGAAATGGTATCAAAGTATATCGATATAGCACGAAATAGAATTGATAAAGAAGCAGCCGGTACCTTGCGAACACGTCCTATGAACAAGCCGATTTATGACCCGAAAGAAGCTGGAAATAATCTCACCATCTCGCCGTGGACGACAGAACAAAATAACGTACAGCTATCTTTACTTAATAAGAAATAACAGAAGGAACGAACTTTACTGTATGAAAATTTGTGAAAAATACTCTCACTTGAACGGCCTCGAATTCTTGCTCGTGCATAAACCAGAGTTGTGGAAAGAGATAAAGGCTGTAATTGCCAGCGTCGATGCCGAGAAGTGTAAGACAAAGGTGTCGAAAGAAAAGACTATGATGGGCAAAATACTATACAGCCCCATTGATATAAATAACAGCTTCAAGAAACCCTTACATAAAAAGGGATGGGAGGAAAGCCGCGTAAGTTATTGGGTCACAAAGAACGAGAAACTAATAAGGGAACCTCTGATTAATTCGCAATAGCATGTCATTCTGAGCAAAGCGAAGAATCTCAACGTCTATAAAATCAATAAGTTACGAGATTCTTCGGTCGCTACGCTTCCTCAGAATGACAGAAAAACATAATTAATCAGGTGTCGCCCTTGAAGTACAATTAGGGAAGTATTCATTTGTTGCTTATGACCTATTTGTAAAGCATCTTGCTTTCTATGTTGGCGACCGTATAGATGTTGGAATCGAAATCCTCCCTATGAAATCCCTGCAAAGCAAAATGAGTTCTGGCCCTGCATATTATGAAGGTGAGTTCTACAACGTTGTGCGACAGGGGCGCGGCGTTCCGGCTGTTCCCTTGGTTCTCATTGGCATCGAGCCATGACATCTCAATTTTTCTCTCAGATAATCGGCACAGCGAATAACCCAGTGAAGGCGGGCGGGGGCCGCCCTGCGGGGCTGGCATCCATTTTCGTAACGTTTAACAGGAGATAGTCAAGTGTTAACTTTATTCGGCGCCTCGGTGGTTACGCTTATGATGCTGTTTTACGCTATGGAATCCCGTTCTCCGTGGTTTACTTTTTGTTTTGCCGGAGCCTGCGTTGGATCTGCTATATACGGTTTTTTAGCGGGGACATGGCCTTTCGGAGTGGTAGAATCGATTTGGAGCGTGGTGGCGTTTCGAAAATGGTATGTCAGGCGATCTCATGCCCGATATTAGCCTTACATGCGGGTTCGATCTTGCGGATTGAACATGCATGGCGAGCGCCCAGCCCGCGGCTTGCATAGGGGAGCTTCAACCCGAATGATTAATGGTCGCCAGGCGAAATTCAATATCCAGGTTGCAAACCTAAACACCCCAAAGACCTCCTCTCCTCCACACCCCTGTAAATGGCTACAAAATTTCAGCTAAAGTTTCGCCAGGCCGTCTCCGATAATATGGATAGCGGCGGATGTTAATGGTTTGTTGAGCCGAATGAAACCCCCAGGGCTTAAGACCCCGGGGTTTTAAGAACGTTAGAAAAGTATCTAAAAATTCTATTCTGGAGGGCTATTATGGGCTTAATATGGACAGCATCATTGGCGACAGGGGTAGATTGGCAGGATAGTCAGCATAAAGATCTGTTCGGTAAGATCAATGAGTTTATAGAAGCAATGAATAGAGGGAGGACACAGGATGATCTGGTCGGACTGTTTAATTTCCTGAGCAATTACGTGAAGACGCACTTCAAGCAGGAAGAGGTCGCGATGGATAAGCATGGTTATCCCGGGACTGTGGCCCATAAGGCGTTGCATAAGACTTTTATGGACAATCTAAGCGTGTTGCAGAAAGGATTGAGAGAACAGGAAGACATCTATAAATTGACGATGCAGGCGAGGAAACTGCTTTCCGAATGGTTCTATGACCATGTTGCAAAGATGGACAAGAATCTTGGCGGCTTTCTCGTAACCAAGAGATAATCCCCGGAGTCCATGGCGGGTTCAATCTTGCAGATTGAACCCGAATGATTCGTGGCGTCCAGACGAAATTCAGGCTTCAGGTTTGCAAACCTGAAGTCGACAGAATGATACGTTCTTTCCAGCACCCTGTTCGCCGCCCTCCTGCCCCCTCTTTACCCCTCCCCCCTCCCCTTAAGCCCCGCGACCTTCACGCCAACAAGCCTCACTGGCTTGTGGGGGCCGGATGCATCAAGGAACTTCAAAGCCGCCGCCCAGATGTCGTTCAGCGAGTCGGATTCCGTATCGAGGGCAGTTGACCTTGAGACGGTCTCCAAGTCCGAGTAGCCTATCTTTATCGCAACGTCCTTGCCCCTGCAGGTGAGCCCCTTGAGCCTCGCGGCCACGTCCCCGGCAAGTGCGTAGAGGGTCTCTTTTATGATATATTGGTCCTCTGTCTCTCCCTCGAAGACCACCTCCCTGCTCAAGGCATTCGGCTCGTGGAACGGGACGACCGGGCTTTGGTCTATCCCTCTGGAGTGCTCGTAGAGGGCCTTGCCGATATCGCTCCCGAAGTTGCGCTCAAGGTACTGTAGAGGCGTCTTTGAGATATCCCCTGCCGTGTATATGCCGAGGCCGTTGAGCCTCTTTCCGGTCTTTTGCCCGACCCCCCGGAGCCTTGTTGCCGGGAGGTCTTTCAAGACCCGCCCGGCCTCTTCGGCCCTGATGATGTAGAGGCCGCCCGGCTTATTCATTTCGCCGGCGAGCCCGGCAAGGAGCTTATTCGGCGCCACCCCCACTGAAGAGGAGAGCCCCAGTACGCGCTCGACCCTCTTTTTTATCTCTCCCGCGGCCTCTATCGCATGGGGGAAGGGGTCGCCACCCTCGTCAGAGAGGACCTCGATGAACGCCTCATCGAGGCCGAAAGACTCGACAAGGGGGCTGTACTCCGTCAGTATGGAGAAGAACCTCTCTGATTCTTTCTCGTAGGACTCGAAGTCCACGGGCAGGAATATCGCCTCAGGGCAGAGCGTGCGCGCTTTTTTCAAAGTCATGCCCGGGCCCACCCCAAGGGCCCTTGCCTCATAAGACGCCGCTGATACGGTACCCCGTTTCTCAGGGTCGCCGTCGGCGCCGACGACGACGGGCCTGCCCTTTAGCCCCGGCCTCCTCTTCATCTCAACTGAAGCGAAAAAATCATCGAGGTATATATGTATGACGGCTCTTTTCCGCATAACCATCAGGGTTTTTCCATCTCCATTTCCAAAGGTGTGTTACAGTACGCCGATTGTATCATATAACAGGCACGCATGGCGCACCTTATCAGACGCACGGGGAGGCCGGTTTTCCCTTAAATAATCAACCCTTTTCAGGGTATCAAATTTTCAGATCATTATTTCGACTTTCCGCTTGACAGATACTACATGTTGTGGTCTAATACGTATCAACCTACAATATAAACGATTTATTATATAAATCAAATAGTTGTAATTGTTACGTTTTTCTTGCCTTGTTGCCGGTATTTTCAGCCGATAGTTTGCCTTCAATAGCACATGGCTTTGAAAGCCTTATCATATTTTTATGGCATTCCAACGTTAAGCGCAAAAGAACAAGGAGGGGGATAAGAGAATGGAACACGATATATACAGCCGCTTGTTGAGGTCCATGCCTATGGAGGGGCAGGCCGTGACACGGAAGAACTCCGCCGACAGGGTCTTGAGGGGCGGTGTAAATAGATGCGTCAATATGAACATCGAGATAAACGAGAACGGCAGGAAGGTGTTAGAGAAGAGGTACCTCAGGAAGGACGCCGACGGCAACCCGGTGGAGACCATAGAAGAGATGTTCTGGCGGGTGGCCGGCAACATCGCGCAGGCGGACAGGCGCTTCAACCCGGAAGCGGACGTCGACGCAATAGCCGCCGAGTTCTACGAGATGATGGCCTCTCTCGACTTCATGCCCAACTCCCCCACGCTCATGAACGCGGGCAGGGAGCTGCAACAGCTCTCCGCGTGCTTCGTCCTGCCGGTCGAGGACTCGATGGAGTCGATATTCGAGGCCGTGAAGCACACCGCGCTCATACATAAATCCGGGGGCGGCACCGGGTTCTCGTTCTCCAGGCTCAGGCCATCGGGGGATACGGTAGGCTCCACCTCCGGGATATCCTCCGGCCCCATATCCTTCATGACCGTATTCGACAGCGCCACGGAGGCCATAAAGCAGGGCGGGACGCGCAGGGGCGCGAACATGGGCATCCTCAGGGTAGACCACCCCGACGTCCTCAACTTCATCACCTGCAAGCAGGACAACGCCAAGCTCAATAACTTCAATATCTCGGTGAGCCTCACCGAGGAGTTCATGAAGGCCGTGGAGGCCGACAGC
>JACRNN010000143.1 GCA_016234955.1 Deltaproteobacteria bacterium
AATAAAGGATGTCCTCCACCGTTGCAAGCCCCTTTTTCTTAAGACGCGCACCAAGCGCCGGGCCAATGCCCTTCACGAACTCAAGCGGTTTTTTGAGCGAGCCGAGCCTTGAGAGCGCTTCTGCGGCGGTTACGGCGGGGACGCTTTTCCGGGGCGGCAAAGACAGGGACTCTAACGCCTCTATGGCTGAGAGCACCTTATCTTTTTTTTCGTGGAAGCTTAAGGCATCGAATCCGGCAAACCCCTCCCCGATGGCCGCGAAACGCTTCGCCTTCCCGTCCTCCGGGTTCAGGAGGAGGGCCTCGGCGGAGAGGCGCGCCGCGTGCCTCTCAAGGTTCTTTACGGCGTCCATCCTAACGAAGTTGTCCTTTGACGCAAAGAGGAGGGGCTTTAAGAGCGCGCTTATTATGCCGTCTAAATTCTCTCTATTGTTTTGCATACCGCACGGATAGAATGCAGGGAAAGAAGATTAAAGATGTCGGGAAAATTGAAAAGCGCATTTCCGGACACCGGCGGGCCATCACTTAGAGATTGACCCTTATCGGCAGGATGACCGTGGTTATGCCGTTCCACTGAAGCCTCCTCTGGATGGCGAAGGCGGTCTCGTTATGCAGGAACCTGTGGTAGAGCTTTTCGAGCCTGAAGGTGAGCTGCCCTGTAAAGACGGTCGATGTGGGCAATTCCTTCTTGACCTTCATGCAGATGTCGCTGGCGATATCAACGACGTCCGTGCCGGTTTTGTACCGGTAGTCCGCGGGGATGCCGAGCTTGCGCGCGAACTCGACGTACTGCTGCAATGATTTCTTTGTTGCCTCTTCGAGATTATGCACCTCTTCGGCTCCCTTGAACGTGCCCGAATCAATTACCGCGACCGAGACGAATATTGCGTTCTTATAGACATTCGGGAAGTTCTGGATGATGGACAGGAAGGTGTGTATGCCGAAGCCGTTGAAGTTATTAACAAGCTGTATGGCGGTATTGGCCGTGGGGTCGAGCGGGTCGGTGTTCATCTTCCCGCTCATGGGGATGTGTTTGAGGAAACTATCAAATTTGCGCATCTCGATGGTGAGCTTTTCGTAGTGCGAGCGTATGAGGTAGCAAAGCCCTATGACGATAGACGTTATGAGCAAGGTTATCCACCCGCCCTCGATGAACTTCTCGAAGAGCGTTACGACGAGGATAGTAAGGCAAAGCGCAAGGCCGACGATGTGGATGATTGAATGCTGTTTCCACTGCTTCTCTTTCTTACGGTTTTTGGCGTAAAACCTGATCATGCCGAACTCCGAGAGCGAGAACGTAGCGAAGACGTTTATCGAATACATGATGACGAGCGTCGAGACCGAGCCGTGCGTGTAAAAGAGGAGAAGTATCGCGGAGACGCCCATGACCATGACGCCGTTATGCATGGTAAGGCGCTCCGAGAGAGCCGAGAAGCGGTGCGGGAACCACGAGTCAACGGCCATGTTCGACATG
Source organism: Deltaproteobacteria bacterium (assembly GCA_016234955.1). GTDB lineage: Bacteria > Desulfobacterota > GWC2-55-46 > GWC2-55-46 > GWC2-55-46 > JACRLF01. The sequence continues at coordinate 1,474 of JACRNN010000143.1, forward strand.
ACCCTCGGGCCGTCTATGAAGCCGGTCTGGGCGGCGATGAGGAGGAGCGCGCCCTCTGAGACTATAGTCACGACCGCGATAGTCCGGCCGAAAGGCCATGAGCCGAACGTAGCGTCGGCGAGCACCGCGTTAAGCGTCTTACCCGCAACCGGCGAAACCCTCAAAAAGAGATAGCACAGGAAAAGCCCCCCTGCCGTAAACGCGAGAGAGGTCGCCATGTAGATCATCGTCCGCTTGCCTGTCTTGACTCTCGGCTCCTTCATTATTTGAAGTCCGTTCGAGACCGCCTCTATTCCGGTATAGGTGCCGCCGCCTAAAGAATATGCGCGCAGCGCGATGAGGAGTATGCCTATCCCGCCTATCGTGGACATGTCCTGCTTGAAGCCTCCGGACACCGCGTGCGCCAGGCCGGCCGCCTGGTCGAGGTTGCCGAATATGCCGGTTAGCAGCAAGGCGAGATGAGTGACGATGAATATCGCGAATATCGGCGTTAGGACAAGTATCGACTCCTTGACCCCGCGTATGTTGAGGACGATGAGTATGATAATGAAGACGGCGGCGGTGATGACCTTGTATTTCTGGAATTCGATAGGGAGGAAGCTGAAAAGGGCGTCAGCGCACGAGGCTATCGAAATGGTTATCGTAAGCACATAGTCCACGAGGAGGGCGCAGCCAGACACGACCCCTGCCTTCTCCCCTATCATGTGGGTAGCCACGATGTAGCCGCCGCCGCCGTGCGGGAAGTGCTCTATTATCCTGGAATATGCGTATGATATTATGAAGACGGTAAGCGCGGTGGCAATCGCAAGGAATACCGCAAGGTAGAGGTGCTCGCCGAGGGCCCTGAAGGCCTCTTCCGGGCCGTAGGCCGAGGAAGAAAGTCCGTCCGCCCCAAGCCCAATCCAGGCAAGGAGCGGTAAGAGCGCCATCTTGTGGAAGATGTGCGGGTCGTGTATGTCCTTTGCCTTGCCGAAAAGCTTATGGTAAATCTTGTCAAAAAAACCTGAGTGGGTTTCAGGTGTATTCATCGGTTTATATGTAAGAACCACGCCGTAAACGGCGTGGTTCTTTTTGATTTAAAAAAAGCCATTTATCCGGCATTCATCAGATGACATCATGGCTCATGGCCGGAATGCTACCACCTACGGTAAAAACAGTCAAACAGATATTTGCTATAGCTGTTCTCTAATGAATGGGTGCCCGCCGTAATCCCGCCTTCTCCCGTTATTTATTGAGGAGCGCGCCCCGCCCAGCATCCCTGCCTGACGCAATTTCCTTATGATACTCCTGAAGGGTCTTCACGTCAAGGCCGCCCTTCAAGACCGCCTTAATGCCCTCAGCCGCGGCCCTGGCCCCGGCCACCGTCGTAAAGTAGGGAAGGCCGGAGTCAAGGGAAGACCTTCTCATCGAATACGAATCCGCGGCGCTCTTTGCGCCGAAGGACGTGTTTATCACCATGTCGACCTCCCTGCTTTTTATCCTGTCGACGATATTAGGCCTCCCCTCTGTCACCTTATAGACGTGCTCCGCCGCCACCCCGTTGCCGCTCAGATACCGGGCCGTGCCCCCGGTCGCTATTATCTTAAACCCCAGAGATGCGAGGTCCCTCGCGGCGGGGAGTATCCCTGCCTTATCCTCGTCCCTCACGCTTATGAATACGGTGCCGGAGAGCGGCAGGTTGTTGCCGGCGGCTATCTGGGCCTTTGCAAAGGCCCTCCCGAAATCGCAGCCGAGCCCCATGACCTCGCCGGTGGATTTCATCTCAGGGCCGAGAAGCGTATCAACGCCGGGGAACTTTATGAACGGGAATACCGCCTCCTTTACCGCCGTGTATGGAGGGATGATCTCTTCCGTGAACCCAAGCTCCGTCAGCGTCCGCCCCACCATGAGCCTTGCGGCGAGCTTTGCGAGCGGCGCCCCGATGGCCTTGCTGACAAACGGTATGGTGCGGGATGCGCGCGGGTTGACCTCAAGGACGTATATGACTCCGTCCTTGACCGCGAACTGGACGTTCATCAGCCCCTTCACGTCAAGTTCCCGCGCGAGGAGCCGGGTCTGACGCCTTATCTCGGTGGCCACGGCCGGGTCGAGCGAATAGGCCGGAAGCGAGCAGGCCGAATCCCCGGAATGGACGCCCGCCTCCTCTATATGCTCCATAATGCCGCCTATGACGACGATCTCACCGTCGCTTATGCAGTCGACATCCACCTCGACAGCGCTCTGAAGGAACCTGTCTATCAGGACCGGATGCTCCGGGGACGCCTCCACGGCTCTCGTCATGTAGTCTATAAGCCTCATCTCTTCATAAACTATCTCCATGGCCCTTCCGCCCAGCACATACGAGGGCCTGACCATCACTGGATAGCCTATGGAGCCCGCTATCTTCACGGCCTCATCTACCCCGCGCGCGGCCCCGCTCTCCGGACGCCGGAGCTTCAACCGCTCAAGAAGCCCGTCAAACCGTTCCCTGTCTTCCGCCATGTCGATCGAATCCGACGACGTGCCGAGTATCCGCACCCCCGCCCTTTCAAGGGAAACCGAGAGCTTCAAAGGGGTCTGCCCCCCGAGCTGGACTATCACCCCGTACGGCCTCTCCTTATCTATTATCGCCATCACGTCTTCAAACGTAAGCGGCTCGAAGTAGAGCCTGTCGGACGTGTCGTAGTCAGTGGATACGGTCTCAGGGTTGCAGTTGACCATTATGGACTCGAACCCCTCCTCTTTCAGCGCGAATGAGGCGTGGACGCAGCAGTAGTCGAACTCTATGCCCTGGCCTATCCTGTTGGGGCCGCTCCCTAATATAACGACCTTTTTCCTCGTCGTGGGGGATGCCTCGCACGCGGCCTTTTTGGCGGCCCCGTTGTTCATGTTGTAAAACGGCCGTTCGTACGTGGAATAGAGATACGGGGTATGCGCGGGAAACTCGGCCGCGCACGTGTCAACGGCCTTAAAGACCGGCTCTATCCCGGCCTTCTTAAGCCCGTCCATCATCTCAGCCTCGCCCTTCCCCATGACGGCCCCGATCATCCTGCATGAGAAGCCGTTCTCCTTGGCCTTCCTCAAAAGCTCGGGAGAAATCCTTCCCTTCCCGGTCTTCGCCTCCCACAGGACGGCCTCCTCGATGTCGACAATGTCCTTCATGTTGTTCAGGAACCAGCGGTCTATCCCGGTGAGGCCGTGTATCTCATCGACATGCATGCCGCCCCTCAGCCCCTCGCATATGTACCACGGCCTCATGGCGTTAGGGGTCTTCAATCTCTGCCTTATGGCGTCAATCTCGGATTCCGCCGGCTTGAAGGCAAGCTCAACCCTTGAGGGCCTGAATTTCTTCTCGAACCCGTGGCTGCCTATCTCAAGGGAGCGGACGGCCTTCTGCATGGCCTCCTTGAACGTCCTGCCGATGGCCATCGCCTCCCCGACGGACTTCATCTGGGTCGTAAGGGTCCTGTCCGCGTCCGGGAATTTCTCAAAGGCAAAGCGCGGTATCTTCACCACCACGTAATCTATCGTCGGCTCGAAGCACGCCGGCGTCTTTTTCGTGATATCGTTCGGTATCTCATCGAGGGTATAGCCGACGGCGAGCTTCGCGGCAATCTTGGCTATCGGAAAGCCCGTGGCCTTGCTGGCGAGGGCGGAAGAGCGCGAGACGCGCGGGTTCATCTCTATGACGTATATCCTGCCGTTTGCCGGGTTTATTGAGAACTGGATGTTGCTGCCTCCGGTATCAACGCCTATCTCCCTTATTATCCTCATGGCGGCGTCCCTCAT
>JACRNN010000106.1 GCA_016234955.1 Deltaproteobacteria bacterium
AATCCAGGAGATGACCAAGGCAGGCATGACGCAGGCCGCTATAGATGAGAAGTATACGGAGCTGTCCGTTGATTACGCCGAGAAAAGGAAGGACTTCCAGATACAGGCCGCTTCCGATACCGCCGGGGCGATATCAAACACGCTTGAGAACCTCTACGTGGCCACGGGGAGCCAGAACAGGGCGCTGTTCGAGGCCATGAAGGCATTCGCCATAGCCGAGACCACCATCAAGACCTACCAGGGCGCGATGGAGGCCTACTCCGCCATGGCCGGCATTCCCATCGTCGGCCCGGCCCTCGGCGCGGCGGCGGCGGCGGCGGTCGTAGCCGCCGGCATGGCCAGAGTCGCCCAGATAAGCTCGACGTCCATCGGAGGCGGCTCCTCGATAAGCGCGGAGGGGACCGCAAACGCGTCGTATTCCGGCGGCTCCTTTGACGCGTATCCGTCGCCCACGACCCTGTCGGAATCAAAGCGTGCGCAGGATATCACTATCCAGATATACAACCCCCTGAGCACGCAGAACTGGCAGAAGATAGTAGAGGACAACATAATCCCGGCGCTTAACGACGCCGCGGACAGGAACATAACCTTGACCGTGAAGAACATGTAAAAAGGCGGGTCCGAAACGCGGGGTGTGAAATGTCTCAATGGGCTAAGATAAAATTCTACTACGAAACGATGCTCGGCTCAACGGGGTCGGCCCTGACGGCGACGTCCACGGCCTCGGGAGATTATTCCGCCGCCTACCTCTACAACATGCTTGAGATAAACAGGTGGATGGCGTCCGATGCCGCGAGCCCCCACTATATCTCATACGACGCCGGCGCCGGCAACGCGAAGTCGGCCGATTACCTCGCCGTGCTCGGGCATAACCTCAAGAGCGCAGGGGCGACGGCGGTATTGCAGTATTCGAGCGATAACGTTAACTACAACGACGCCTTTGCCGCGTTTTCGCCGCAGTCCGACGCGGCTGTTTTGAAGGAGTTCGCATCTCCTGGGGCGTACCGCTACTGGCGGCTGAAGATGACGGGGATGACCGTCCCTGTCTATATGGCCGTCTGCGTCTGGGGCAACGCCGCGGAGCTCGATTACGCCACGGCCTCTTTCGACCCTCATGAACAGGATGTGAAGGCGAACGTGAACCTGAGTTACGGGGGGTACGTATCGGGCATACATACACAATATATCGAAAGGACGATGTCCATAAACTTCGATGACGCTGACGCGGCGCTCTATTCAACGGTAAAGCAATGGTGGGAATCCTCGGGCCTGAAGAATTTCTTCGTGGCTTGGGAGGGCGCGAACAATCCGGACGATGTTTTCTTCATGCGGCCGGACACGAAATTCTCCAACCCCTTGAAGGCTGGAGGGGCTTACAGGAACATCACCATAAACCTCAAGGGCAGGAAGGAATAAACGATGGCGGAACAGAGAATACAATATACGGAGGAGATGGTCGGGGCCGGTCATCCGACGAAGGCGGACACTCTGAACCGGCTCATGCTCGTCGAGCACGGCACGGACGGGGCCCATAAATCCACCAACGTCTATACGGACCTTATCACAAAAGGCCCCTGGAGAGACGTCAGGGCTTATGGGGCGGTCGGCGACGGCGTAACGGATGATACCGCGGCCATACAGGCCGCCTTGGATGATATCCCTTATACGGGTGGGAAGGTTTTTATCCCTTTTGGCACATATAAGGTATCTTCGACGCTTACGGCATCGAACACTACGGAGCTTTTCGGGGTCGGCGCCAACGGGTCGATCATAAGCACCGCCTCACCGACCGCGCATGTCATCGCCGTATACGGCGGAGGATGTTATATACACGATATCCAAATCAGCTCTTCCGTGACAAAAACCGCGGGCGCGCATATTTTTATCGCCACTTCCGGCAGTTCAAGCACGATTGAAAGGTTCATGCTCTACAATTATTTCGTCGGTATCGACATATACGCCGACTGCTGCGTGAGGGTCTTTAACGGTCAATGCCGTTTTGGAGTAAGCGGGACATGGACGGCCGGGATAGCGATATCGGCCGGGACAGACCACAAGATAGACCAGATTACGATGGATAACGTGGTCGGGACGCAGTGCGAGAGCGGCATCAGGGTCACGTCCGCGGACGCCCCACTCATAACGAATTGCGACATCATACATCACGGCACCGGATTAAATATCTGGCCGGGCGCGGGGCAGATCGTATCGTCATTGTGGGCGGCGAATAGCTTCTTTGATAACAATAACATGAGAGGTGCGACGCTCGGAGGCGCCGGGACCATAAGCCGCTGCCGGTTCGCCGACTGCTGGTTCTCATCGAATACCTGGGAGGGGATACACATATTCAATACGTGTACCATAGCCGGCGTTGACATATCCAACCCCCACGTATTCCTGAACGGCGCGCACGGGGTGCAGGTTGACAAAAGCTGTGACGACCTCAAGATCAGCGGAGGGTTTATCGGAGGGAATGGGCAGGACGGCATCGCCATAGCGTCGAACGTAAGCAACTTCTCCATCATCGGGGTAAGGTCCGGGAATGGCGGGGGGGCCGGCAACAACGGCCTTGCCGGTATCAGGGTCAATGCAGGGACGTCAAACCAGTACATCATAAGCCTTTGCAATGTATTGGGCAATACGGGTGGAGGCATAATCGACAACGGCACGGGCATGGATAAGATAGTCAACTTCAACATGGGATAGGTTCTTATGGCCATAACTCTCACACAGAGATACTTGAACGAGCTCAAGAAGTGCGTCAACGCGCCGAACGCGGTGATCGAGCTCTTTCTGGACGGCTCCACGAGGAGGTTCGGCTATCATTCAAGGAACGGCGTGGTTGTGACGTATTTCCGCGCCGACGGCGCCTATAAGGCCGACGGCGGCATATACGCCATAGGCGGCGACGACCTTGAGAGTTTCGGGGTCGAGGCGGACTTGAAATCGGTTTCATCATTCCAGAACAAGCTCGACGCGAAGAAGGGGTACTCCACACGTGGAGAGATAAGCTTTGTCATCGCCGGCAGGGACAACTTCAAATCGCTCATAAGCGATGATTATCTCAAGAACCGGCGCGTCGCCAAGAAAGAGGGGTTCATCATTCCGGGCCTTACCTACGCCGACTACGCCACGACCTACACCGGCATGGTCACCGATTGGAGCCGCAGCGGGGACGAACTGACGGTGACGGTATCGGACGACCTCGTTGACGCGTCTCTCAAGATACCGACCGAGAACGAGACCAAGACCCAGCACATAGACTACAGGAACGTAAATCCGGCGGACATCATGAGGAATATCCTGTCCGTCAATCTCGGGGTCAGCGGAAGTTATATCGACTTGGCGAGGTTCGCCTCCGAGCGCGATACCTGGCTTAACGGCTGGAAGTACAGCAGGGTTATTACCGATTCAAAAGAGGCGAATGAATACCTGAACGAACTGCAGGTGGAGACCAACTCATACCTCTTCCATGACGGAGAGAAGATATCCCTGAAGGTCTTCGCCCCTCCGGTGCCGAGCCAGTCCGTCGAGGAGTGGACGGAGGAGGCCCATCTCATAAAGGACTCCTTCAGGCAAAAGTCCGGGTACAAGGACAGCTTCTACAACAGGGTGGTGGTCTACTACGACTATGACGAGTCCGGAAGCTCCGACAGCGCGGACTATTATGACTCCGCCGTCATAGCCATAGACAGCGCCTCCCAGGATTCCTCCGAGTGGGACGAGGCGTCCACGAAGACCGTCTATAGCAAATGGATAAAGAGCATTACGTTTTCTCAGACAGCCAACATCACAGGGGTTTTTGTTTATCATGCCTCGAAGAACAACGGGGCCGGGGCGGGGACGCTGGCCTTTACCTATGACGCCGCCAACGGGAATACGCTGCAGTGGACCCCGCCGGGCGGGACGATAGGAGAGGCCGTCGAGATAACCAAAGACGGCAAGTTCGACGTTTACGGGAGCGATTCCACCAAGTTTATAAGGGTCATTGTGACTACGGCGTCTCTTCCGGCGTCCGGCACGGCGGATACCGTCACCATCACGCCGCTGGACGGGGACAAGTACGCACTGGCCGTCGCCCAGAAGATACTGAGCAGGTTCAGGGACCCGGCCTCGATAGTATCCTTCGATATCGACATCAACGGCGCGGCCTGCGACTCCACGTTCATCAGGCCTACGGACATGAAAGACGTCACCACGGACGAGGCCTGCGAGAAGGGCAAATCCTCCTGGACCATGGAGCGGCTAATGCTCACGTCGGTAAAGCCGGATGTGGAGAACGGCAAGGTCGCGATAGAGGCCATGGTGACTCGGTTCTACAGGCAGTACGGATTCATCGCGCCTGCCTGGCACCCTGACTATGGAAGCGCGAGCGACGCGCAGAAAAAATACGCTTACGTAGGCAGAAGCTATATCTGGTAAAGGAGGATTGAATGACGGCGCCATCAAAAAACTGGTCGAACGTATCGGATTTGCAGATAGACGCGGACTCACCCATTGACGCCACTCTCATGGCGCAGATCAGGGACGACCTGGTACACCTGAGAGAGTGGCTGGGGTTGAACTACACCGCCGCGCAGAACCACGACCACGACGGGTTGAATAGCGCGAACGTGGTATTGGCGAATAATACCGTAACTCTTGCGAAGCTTAAAATCACACAGGGAAGTTGGTCTACAACCACAGCAGGGACTTATTATGTAACATTAGCTCAGTATTCTCATTACCCACATGTTACGATTGCAATCCCTCCCGGGGCAAATGACACCGTTGACGTTACGCACGTTTCTCAAACTACGGGCGGCGGCATCGGCACTTTTACCACGAGAGAGATTAGTCTTGTATACGCGAATGTAGGCGTTGTGGGGCGCAATTTGACTGCCTATTGGGATTATCACTCAAGTTAAGGAGGTTTCATGTATATCGAAGTGATGCACGATTCGCATGGAAACATTACGGCCTGTTATTGCGCGGACACATTGCCGCAAAATGACGGCGCCCCTCTTTTTACTGTTCATGGCGGCGGCCCGTCAGGGCATGAACAGGCCCGGTTGAATATCGATACCCTTATGGCTATGGAGATAGACGCGGCAAGCGGACAGAAGGCAATCATCAATCCTGCGACAGGCGCTCCGGAGATCAAGAATATCGACCGTACTGATTACATTATCCAGACGTTTAAGGTGGATACCGCGCAGGAGATCACCCCTCCGGCGGGGGTTTCAATCCCGGCTGGGATGAAGGTGCGCGGGCTCTTAAGGCGATAAAACGGAGGAGAGGCGCGCAGTGTGCGAAGAGGAACTTGAACAGCTTGCGGAAAAGATAGCGGATAAAATCGAAGAGAAGTGTGGCGCGTGCCATCTCACACCCGAAGAGCAGGAGCACGTGAGGGACCTGATAAGGACCAAGAAGAAGGCGGTCAAGGCCACGCTCTGGGTCATCGGCGCCCTTGTCCTGTGGATACTCAAGGACGCCTATCTGTACATCATCGAGCACCTGACCTTCAAATAGGGGGAAAAGCCATGCAATTATCCAGGAACTTCACCCTCGAAGAACTTACGGCCACGACAACAGGCTTTTTGAATAGACCGGACTCTGATGAGATAAACAGGCTCGCCGAGCTCGCCCTGCATATCCTCCAGCCTATCCGCGAGAGATGGGGGCGCATCAGGATAACCTCGGGCTTCAGGAGCCCT
>JACRNN010000107.1 GCA_016234955.1 Deltaproteobacteria bacterium
CCGACAAAGAGCGGCACTATCATGAACGGGAATATCACCACGTCCCTTACAGGCATAAGGGGCAGCGTATCGGGGATTACAAGCTGTTCTTCTTCTTTTTTTTCGTCGGCCATTTAGTATGGACCTCTCTATTTGAATTTTGTTTCTTAAGAGCCATTTACCCGGGGCTGTGGCCACGGCGCCCTGGGGGATGACGTCTTGCGGACACTGAATCGCCCATCATCGTCCACATCCTCACTCTCGCCCGTTCCCTGGGCCCCATCCACGCCCCGTTGGCCCCGCCCCTGCGGCGGCGCGCCGTCAGCTTTCGATGGCGATGCGCTTGGTGGTACACCTCTTGTCCGCTATCCTCGGTATGTTCAGCGTAAGTACGCCGTCCTTCAATACCGCCTTGACCCTGACGGTATCCACCGGGCACGGTATCTCGATGATCCTGAAAAACCTGCCGAAGACCCGCTCCATGCATACGTAGTTTATCTTCTCGTCCTCGTAGCACTCCACCTTGAACGCCTTTATGGTTATGGAGTTTTTGACCTGGGATACGTCGATATCCTCTTTTCTCACGCCGGGGAGCTCCACCTCTATCACGACCTCGGACGGGGTGGAGAACATGTCCACGTTCGGGATGTGGGTTATGGGCTCGTGATGTATGACCCCCTGGTCCTCAAGGGCCTCTATCACGAACTGACTTAGGGAGTTTATCTCGGCTTTGACTGGTGTCCGCGGCGGTTTTTTTGATATCTTGGCCATAACGCGCTCATTATCCCCATGATTGGTGAGAAGGTGTAAGGCCTATGCGCATCGAATAAAGAGAAAAGCCGTGACGGGTGCGGCAAGTATCTATAGCTTGAGGCCCTTGAGGAACTTGACGAATTCCGGCCTTATGTCCGGCCTCTTCAGCGCCAGGGAGACGTTGGCCTTGAGGAAGCCGAGCTTATCGCCCGCGTCGTAGCGGGCGCCCTCGAACTCGCAGGCGTAGATATCTTCGGTCTGTATCAGTATCTTCAGCGCGTCGGTGAGTTGGATCTCTCCGCCGGCGCCCGGCCTCGTCACTTCAAGCGCGTTGAATATGCCGGGGGTGAGTATGTACCTGCCTATTATGGCGAGGTTCGAAGGGGGCGTCCCTTTAGGCTTCTCTACGAGGTCCAGTACCCTGTAGACGTTGGGGGCCACCTTTTTGCCCTTTATGATGCCGTAGAGGCGGGCGTCGCTTCTCGGCACCTTCTGCACGGCAAGGACGCTGGTGGAGTATTTTTTGTAGACCCCGATCATCTGCTTCATGGCCGGGACC
>JACRNN010000108.1 GCA_016234955.1 Deltaproteobacteria bacterium
GCGTTGTCGAGGAGGTTCACGAGCACCTGCTCAAGCCTGTCCTTGTCCCCGGACGCCCTCGGCAGGCCCTCCGGTATCCTTGAGGATATCGTGATGCCCTTGTCCCTTGCCTGCTTCTCGAACCCCGTGGTGGTGGCCTGTCTTATCTCCTTCAGGTCCACGGGCGCGGAAACGATCGTCATCTGGTGGGACTCGAGCCTCGAGAGCGTAAGGAGGTCGTCTATGAGCCGCGACATGCGCATAGCGTGCCTGTCGATGACCCTCAGGAACTCCTTGAGCGTGTCCTTGTCGTCCATCCCCCCGTCAAGCAAGGTCTCCGCGTACCCTTTTATGCTGGCAAGGGGGGTCCTGAGCTCATGGGAGACGTTGGCCACGAAGTCCCTCTTGATGGTCTCCACCCTCTTTTCCTCGGTGATGTCATGCAGGAAGAGCAGGAGGCTGGACCCGCCCATCTCCCTCAAGGGCACGAGGTGCGCCTTGAAGAACCTCGCGCCCTCGCTTATCTCCACGTCCTCGGACCCGGAGATGCGCCTGCGCATGAAGCCCTCGACGCTATCCAGGAGGCTGGTGTTCTGAAGTATATCGCTTACGGGCCTGCCCTCCACAACGCCCTCCGCCGGAAAGGACTTGAGGAAGAATGGGTTGGCGTAGAGCACACGGGCGTTCGAGTCGAGCACGAGCACGCCCGTCTGCATTTCCCGCGCTATGGTCTCGAGTATTACGTTTTTGCCCATGATCAAACCTCCGGGTGTCATTCCTCGGCGAACCTGTACCCGGCGCCCCTGACCGTCTCTATGTACCTGCCCGCGCTCTTGAGCTTGGCCCTGAGGCGCCTTACGTGCGTGTCAACGGTCCTCGGTATCACGTAGCAATCGCGGCCCCACGCCCGGTCAAGGAGCGCGTCCCTTGATAGCACCCTGCCCCCGGCCTTCAGCAACTCGGTCAAGAGCTTGAACTCCGTGGAGGAGAGCTGTACGGCCGCCCCTCCTACCGTCACCTTGTGCCTGGTGAAGTCCACGGAGATCTCCTTGAGCGTGAACTCCTCCTGCCGTTCGCTCTCCGGGCGGCTCTTGTCATACCTCTTGAGCACCGCCTTGACCCTCAGGATGAACTCCCTCGGGCTGAAGGGCTTTGTGATGTAGTCCTCGGCCCCGAGCTCAAGGCCGACTATCTTGTCCACCTCCTCGCCCTTTGCCGTAAGCATTATTACCGGTATCCCCCTGGTGGAGTCATTGGACTTGAGCCTCTTCAAGACCTCAGTGCCTTCCATGTCCGGAAGCATTATATCGAGCACTATGAGGTCCGGGCGCCGGTCCCTCGCGCACTCGATAGCCTCGGGGCCGTCCCTGGCCAGCAGCACGTCAAAACCGGCCTTCTTGAGGTTATAGTCGAGCAGGTTCAATATATCGGTCTCGTCGTCAACGACGAGTATCTTATTGCCGCTCCTGTTCATCGATAAGCTCCCTGACCCTCCTCCCTATATCGTCTCTTACGGTCCTCATGACCTCCGGGGGCCTGCCGAGCGGGTCCGCGATATTCCAGTCTAATTTTCCGCCCGCGTATGACGCCGGGCACAGCGACGAGGCCGGCAGGCCCCCGAGCGTCACCACGACATCCGCCCATCCCATCATCTCGTAAGTGAGCTGCTTGGCGGCATGTTTGGAGATGTCAATCCCTATCTCCTTCATGGCCTCTATAGTGCCGCCGTTTACGGTAGACATGGCGTTGGTCCCGGCGCTCCGGACGTCCACAACGTCCTTCCCGTAATGCCTCGCGAACCCCTCGGCCATCTGGCTCCTGCACGTATTCCCGACGCAGACGAAGAGTATCTTCCTGCGCGGAGGCGGTTGTGAAGTCATATCAGGAAATCCCCATAAGTGTCGATTATATCATTTCTAACACACCGTAGGGCCGGCGGCAAGGATATTGTGGTCAAAGGCTTGCAAGGATAGTACGCCGCGGACGGGCTTTTTCAGCGGCCTGCTAAATTTTTCCATAAATACTCCGATATAAAAAAAGACGGTTTGTGCAAGCGCCTAATGCAATGCTTGAATAGGACCGTTGAAGCCCCTAAGCCCAAGCCGCCGGGGATGCGCTCGCTATGCATTTTAAAGCAAAATAGTTGTTTTTCCGGAGAAGCTATGGGGTTTATAGTCGTATACATCGTCATCTGGTCCATCTTGACCATGATATCTTTTACGCTCGTTTTAGTCCTTGCCAGAAGATTCTACATGCAACGGAAGTACAGGCTCATCGGCCTTGAACGGGAAAAGTATGCGTGGCTCCCGGCTATCCTTGCTTCCGGCGCCATGACCGATTCCGGCGCGCTCAGAAAACCGCCGGGGAGCAACGCATGGACCGCGATAGAGGAGGCGCTGTTCAAGGCCCTTGATTCTCAGAAGGCTGAAAAGGGGCGTATCAGGAAGCTCTTCCATGACCTCGGCTATACGGCATATTACATGAAGAAGCTTAAAACGGGGACCAGGTGGGAACAGGCCCTTTACGCGGAGAGGCTCGGCAACATCGAGTGCGTGGAAGCTGTCCACGAGCTTATCAACGCGTTGGCCTCGAAATACCGCGATGTAAGGATGCTCGCGATCCATTCCCTCGGCGAGATAAGGGATGAAAGGGGACTTCCCGGCCTGATGAAGGCGTTGAGGACCGCCGTTACATCGGATGAAGAGGTGTCGATAAAGGTGCTGAAATCAGCCCTCATATCATTTGGAGCGGCTCTCATGGATTTCATACCGCCCTTGACCAGAGACCCTGACTGGCGTATAAGGGCGGCGGCCATGGAAATCCTCGGAGAGATCGCAAACCCGGCAACGGCATGTGTATTCATGAAGGGGTTAACGGACCCGGAGCAGGATATCAGGGCAAAGTCAGCCAAGGCGCTCGGGAAGCTCAGGCACAGACCGGCGATACCGGAACTCAAGGGCCTGCTTGAAGACCCGTTCTGGGTCGTGCGCATACACGCGTCAAGGGCGCTCGGCCTCATCGGCGACCGTTGCGTAATACCCGATCTCATAAGCCTCCTTACGGACATGAACTGGCAGGTGAGGAAGTCCGCGGCCGAGGCCTTGAGCAGGATCGGGGGGGACGCATACGCCGCCCTCCTCGATTTTTTTCTCCATTCAGAGGATAACTACGGCAGGGCGCAGGCCGCCGAGGAGCTTGAGAGCGCCGGGATAATAAACGGGCTTATGAACTTTCTCCTGAAGAAAAGAGATGAAAAGGCATGTCATATGGCGCAGGCCGCCGCGTTCGGAAAGCATGACCTTTTCGTGCTTAGCGAGGTGCTCCGCGGTGCGGGAGAGGAGAGGACCATCAACGGGCTTGCGGAACTCGCAGGCAGGATGTTCTCGGACGACGAGATAATGGCGGCGGCCTATTCGGTCGGGAGGCATAAATTAACGGCGGACACGGTGTGAGGGCCTTTCTCTTAAACTTCATATACTGGTTCAACTACCTCGTCCTCGGCTACTATACGGCGGCGAACGTCGTTTATTTGCTCCTTCTCCTGATCGCCGTGTGGATTATAGCCACTCATCTCTTCAGGCTTGATTACGGCGGGTACCAGGAATCCATACACCCTTCCGCGGCGCCCCCGATAAGCGTCATCATAGCCGCCTATAACGAGGAATCCACGATCATGGACAGCATCACGTCCCTTACCCTTCTCAATTATCCGGACTACGAGATAATAGTCGTAAACGACGGCTCGACCGACTCGACCCTCAAAAGGCTTATCGAGGGCTTTAATCTGCAGAGGAAGAACATCGTTTACCGGGCGATTATCCATACGGCCGATGTAAAGTGGTTCTACATAAATCCGGAGATGCCAAACCTCGTGGTGGTGGACAAGAAGCACGCGGGCAAGGCGGACTCCCTGAATGTCGGGATAAATGTATCGAGGGCGCCGTACTTCTGCTCGATAGACGCGGATTCCATCATTGAGAAAGACGCGTTGCTCCGCCTTATGAGGCCGATTATCGAATCACCCGATCGCGTCAAGGCGACGGGCGGCATCGTAAGGATAGTGAACGGGTCCGCCGTCGTCAAAGGGAGGCTTGAGGAAGTAAGGCTCCCGAAGGACAGCCTTTCGAGGATGCAGGTAGTCGAGTATATAAGGAGCTTCCTTTTCGGGAGGACGGGCCTGAGCGCGCTCAATTCGCTCCTTATCATCTCGGGCACGTTCTCAATGTTCCACAAAAGGACCGTACAGGCCGCCGGAGGCTACAACTCCAGGACAGTGACGGAGGACATGGAGCTTGTGGTAAGACTCCATAAATATCTCCTTGATGGAAAGCGGCGTTATTCCATAACATTCGTGCCTGACCCGATATGCTGGACAGAGGCCCCCAGGGACTTCGATATGCTGAGACGCCAGAGGCGGAGATGGCACATGGGACTTGCCGAGTCCGTCTACATGTACAGGAGGATGCTATTCAATCCAAAATATAAATGGGTGGGGTTCTTCGCGCTCCCCTACCAGCTCTTCATCGAGCTTCTCGGCCCGGTTGTCGAGTTCCTCGGGTATCTGGTCGTGACCGCGTCGTTTTTTCTCAGGATAGTCGATCTCGAGTTCTTTCTCCTTTTCCTTACGATGGCGATACTCGTGGGTGTATTCTTCTCAACCGGCGCCATCCTTCTTGAGGAGATAACCTACAGGAGATACGGGAAACTCAAGGACCTTTTCATACTTCTCCTTTACGGGGTGATCGAGAACTTCGGCTACAGGCAGCTTGTGGCGTTCTGGAGGACGCAGGCGGTCTTGAAATTCCTGTTCTCAAAGGATAAGAAGTGGGAGGTGGTAAGGAAATCAGGGTTCGACGCCCCCGCTGGAAACGCCGTGAAAGCCGGATGAAAAACCTGAAAGGTCTCGATATGAGGAAAACCCTTGTCGCCATCGGAATAGCGGTGTTTTCATGCGCGTCCGCATACGCGCTTGATACGCCCGATGAGCTTGGGAAAGCGCCTCAGGCGGCCACTGGCGAAAACAGGGCCCAGGCCCTGAAAAAGCTCGGGGACCGCTATGCGGGAGTGGAGGATTATAAGAACGCCGGAAGCTTCTACATATCGGCGCTGAACGAAGCGAGAAACAGCTTCACCATAGAGGAACGAAAAAGGATGGCGACCGTAATCTCATGGGGAGGGGCTTTTGACGAAGCCGCCGGCGAGTTCGAGTCCATCCTGTCGGAAAGGCCTGACGACCTTGAGGCCAGGCTCTCCCACGCAAGGGTGCTCTCATGGATGGGCCACACCGTCGAGGCGCTTTCAGAGGCGGAATCAGTCCTGCGAAAGGCCCCGTCCGACCGGGACGCGCTTTTACTCAAGGCGGATATCCTGAGGTGGATGGGCGAGGGTGAAAGGGCGCGTGATATCTACGGCAAGCTCCTTGAGGGAAGGGATAATTTCGGCGCGAGGGCGGGGCTTGTCTATTATAACCTTTCGGAAGGCGACGTGAAGGGCGCGAATGAGGATTTAAAGCTCCTCAGGCCTGAAGACGCGTATGAGGAAAAACAGCTTAAGGAAATTACAGAGGCCGTAGATGGCGCATCAAGGCCGTCCCTCGACGCTTCTTTCAATTATTATAATGATTCGGACTTCAACCAGTCACGGAGCTACAACCTCCATTACGGTTTCCTTTTTGAAAACTTAAGGGCAAATCTCAATTACCTCCATACGGATGCCGAGGACAGGATTAGGAACAACTCGGCGGACAACCTCTCGGCTAAGGCCGAGACGAATATCGCCGGGGGCGTAAGGGGAGGCGCGGGCGCGGGGGTCACATTCCTTTCAAACCTCGACCATTCCGTTTTCCCGAGCTGGTTTCTGAAAGTTGACGCCAGGGCATCCGGCGCGGATGTGACCGCGGCATTGTCGAGGGAGACGATTACCGATACGGCGGCCCTCATTGGCAATGGCGTCAGGTATACGTCTTTAAGCCTTGCGGCCACGAGGAATTTTGAAAAACTAACCATGAGAAGCTGGTACTCATATCGTTCGTATTCGGACGACAACAGCGCGCACGATTTCCAGATAGCCATTGCGTATCCGTTATATCAAAAAGACGTCAAGCTCAAGGCCGGCGACAAGCTCCGTTTTCTTAATTACGGGAGGCAGAGCCTCGGCGGATATTACGACCCGGATTATCATATATCGGACCAGGTTTATCTGAACTTTTCATGGGAGGGGGGCGGGCTTTACTTGATGGCTGAACCGTACGGAGGATATCAGACCTCGCGCAGGTTCGGCAATGTCGATAGCGGGCTTTTCGGAGGCTGTTCAGCCTCTCTGGGTTATAAGCTGAGCAAGGGCCTGCGGATAGAGGCGGACGCCGAAGGCGGCAACAGCGCCATCGGCACGGTATCGGGCTTTAAATATTATCAGGCCGGGATAAAGATAAACCTCGTGCCTTGAGAAATGCGAGGACTGCCTTGAAGCTGTCTACGGAGACAAAGCTCTGGCTTCTGATATCAGCGTTCCTGTTGCTCTTCGCCTTTGGAGTTTATAATGTAATGAGGCCGGACCGCGGCCCGCTGTCTCTTGTAAGGGGGGATGTGCGCCGGATAACGCCGTTGGTGCTCGTTGGGCCATATCCCACTGAAGAGGAAATATCAAGGCTTAAACTGAGCGGGGTAAAAGAGCTGGTAAGCCTTATGAAGCCGGGCCTGCCCTTTGAGGCGGAGCTTGTATCGAGAGAGATAAAGGCGGCGGAGAAGAACGGGCTTTCTTTTACGAATTATCCGATGGATTTCTTGAAGTCCGGCAGCCCCGAAAACATAAATGCAATCAATCAGGCCGTCGCGCACGTCCTATCGTCACAAAAAAAGACTTACGTCCACTGCTATTTAGGGAGACATCGGGTCGCGGATTTTGAAAGGGAGTTCAGGAAATCGACTGGAAACTATTGACACTCGCATAAGATAGCGACAATTTAACAATCAACCGGAGATTTTTCGAGTTGAAGCTCCCCGCAGCAAGCTGCGGGGAATCTTCGACATATAAGGGAGTATATATTTCTATTCGCTCGCTTGACCCCGCAACCAAGCTGCGGGGAATGCGCTCGCTATGCATGTTCATTGCGCCTTTCCTATGAATATATACTCCCTTATATGTCGGGGAAAAGAGCAATTTTTAGAGGCGCCCTTAAAAAACCCGGCCTTCTGCAACAAAGGCCGGGCCGGACTGCGAATACGGGCGTCTACCAGACGCCGGTTGCAAGGTACTCGTGCATGGAGTCGGCCGCCCTCCTGCCGTCGCCCATGGCCAGTATGACTGTCGCGCCGCCCCTTACTATATCCCCGCCCGAGAAGACGCCTTTCTTGCTCGTCCTGCCGGTCTCCTGGTTTATCAGGATATTGCCCCACCTGTTGACCTTTATATCGGGGCTTGTCTGCGGTATCAGCGGATTGGCCCCGTTGCCTATGGCTATTATGGCCACGTCCGTCTCTATGCAGAACTCCGACCCCTTGACTTCAAAGGGCCTTCGCCTGCCTGACTCGTCCGGCTCTCCGAGCTGCATCTTCACGCACTCGACGGCCTTCAACCTGCCGTCCTTGTCCCCCAGGAAGCGCTTCGGGTTGGTGAGCATGTGGAACTTCAGGCCCTCCTCCTCCCCGTGGTGCACCTCTTCGCCCCTTGCCGGCAGCTCCTCGCGGGACCTCCTGTAGATTATCGACACCTCCTCCGGGCACAGGCGCAGCGCGGTGCGGGCCGAGTCCATGGCGGTATTGCCGCCGCCGACGACCACGACCTTCCTGCCCCTTATGACCGGGGTGTCGAACTCCGGGAACTGGTAAGCCTTCATCAGGTTCACGCGCGTAAGGTACTCGTTGGCCGAGTAGACCCCGGCGAGGTTCTCCCCAGGTATGTTCATGAAGTTCGGGAGCCCGGCGCCAGAGCCTACGAAGACCGCGTCGTAGCCGTTTGCGAGGAGATCGTCTATCGTCTCGAGTTTGCCCACGACGGCGTTCAGGACTATCTCCGCGCCCATCCTCTTGACGTACTCGACCTCCGACTGCACTATCTTCTTGGGGAGCCTGAACTCGGGGATCCCGTAGACAAGCACCCCTCCGGCCGTATGGAGCGCCTCGAACATCGTCACCTTGTGGCCTTTTTTCACAAGGTCTCCGGCCACCGTAAGCCCGGCCGGGCCCGCGCCCACCACGGCGGCCTTCTTACCAGTCCACCTGGGTATATCGGGGATGGCCACCTCCCCCTGCTCGCGCTCGAAGTCCGCGGCGAACCTCTCAAGCCTTCCGATGGAGACAGGCTCTCCCTTCTTGCCGACTATGCAGACCTTCTCGCACTGGTCCTCCTGCGGGCAGACCCTCCCGCAGACCGAGGGCAGGGCGTTGGTCTCCTTTATCTTCCTGGCGGCCTCGACGAACTTGCCTTCGGAGACGAGACGGATGAACCACGGTATGTCTATGTTTACCGGACAGCCGCCGACGCAAAGCGGCTTTTTGCACTGTATGCACCTCTTCGCCTCCTCCATCGCCTGCTCGGGAGCGTAGCCGGTAGGGACCTCGAAGAAGTTCTTAACCCTCTCCTTCGGGTACTGCTCGGGCATGGTCTGCCTCGGTATCTTCATCCGTTCCTTGGTCTCCTTCGGGTCCATCGCTCGATCGCTCCTTTTATCCGTGATGTCTTGGGCAGGTTGCTCAAAAAAACCCTTCCGCGCCGCCGTCCGGCTACTTCTTCTCGTAGCACCTCGGGCCTTCGTGGTACATCATCTCCTCAATGGCCATCTTCTCTTCCTTGAGATAGCTCCTGTTCCTCATGATCAGCTCGTCGAAGTCCACCTCCGCGCCGTTGAACTCCGGGCCGTCGACGCAGACGAACTGCGTCTTTCCGCCTATGCTCACCCTGCACGCGCCGCACATGCCGGTCCCGTCCACCATTATCGGGTTGAGGCTCACCATCGTATATATGCCGTAGGGTTTGGTCACGTTGCTCACGGCCCTCATCATGGGCACGGGGCCGATGCCTATCACAAGCCCTATCTTCATCCCCTCGTCTATCATGTTCTGCAATACCTGGGTTACGAAGCCGTGGTGGCCGTAGCTGCCGTCGTCCGTTGTCACGTGGAGGACGTCGCTCGTATCCCGCATCTCCTTCTCCAGTATGAGCAGGCCCTTGTTCCTGGCGCCCATTATAGACTCGACCCTGTTGCCGGCCGCCTTGAGCGCCCTCGCTATAGGGAGCACCGGGGCGACGCCTATGCCGCCGCCGACGCAGACCGCCGTGCCGAAGTCCTCGATGTGCGTGGGCCTGCCGAGCGGCCCGACCACGTCGAGGATCGCATCCCCGGGGCCCATGTCCCCGAGCATGTCCGTGGATTTTCCGACCTCCTGGACGATTATGGTGATAGTGCCGTCCCTGTCGTCGGAATCGACTATGGTCAATGGTATCCGCTCGCCGTGCTCGTTGAGCCTGAGCAGGACGAACTGGCCGGCCTTGCGCTTTTTCGCTATGAGCGGGGCCTTTATCTTGAACTGGTAGACCGTGTGGGCGAGCTCTACCTTCTCGGTTATCTCGAACATCTCAAGACTCCTTTGAAGCTCCCCTGCCCCAAGCCGCGGGGAATCTTCGACATGTAAATAAGTATCTATATCCGATTCGCTCGCTTGCCACCGATAGCCAAGCTGCGGGCCTCGCGCTCGCTATGCATGTTCAAACCGGCGCTTGTTTTTCCAGAAACGGTAATGCTACCAAAAAACCGGACGCAAGACAATATCTTTCATAATACGGCTTTCCCGACGGAGTTTACAAGCCGGGCCGCGTCAAACGGACAGATATATCCAGAACTCCCTGTTCCCCTTTGCCCCGGTAATAGGGGATTCAGCGGTCGCAATGACGTTGAACCCTATGGAGGCCGAGAACCCCTTGATCTTTTCCACGACCTCCCTGTGCTTTTCAGGGTCTCTCACGACACCGCCCTTTCCGACCTGCCCCTTGCCGACCTCGAACTGCGGCTTTATTAGGGCAAGCACCCTCCCCCCCTCTCCCAGGAACTCCCTTACCCTGGGCAACACCTTATCAAGGGATATGAAAGAGACGTCTATGACGGCCAGGTCTATTGGTTCCGGTATCTCGGATGGGTCGAGATGGCGGATGTTCCTCTCCTCGAGGACGCGCGCCCTCGGGTCGTTGCGCAGCCTCATATCGAGTATCCCCTTGCCCACGTCCACGGCGTATATGAACCGCGCCCCCCTCTTAAGGAGACAGTCGGTAAACCCGCCGGTGGATGCCCCTACGTCCATGACCGTGAACCCGGTTACGTCGACCGCGAAATTATCGAGCGCCCCGGCGAGCTTGACCCCTCCCCTGCTGACGTAGGGCATCTCCTCTTTTAGCGTTATCGCGCTCTCCCTGGCGACCTCCTTGCCCGCCTTGTCAACCGTTACGCCGTCGACAAGGACCTTGCCCGCCATGAGGAGGGCCTGGGCCTTATGCCTGGACTGCGCAAGCCCCTTTTCCACGAGGAGCACGTCTATGCGCTCTTTTTCAGGTCTTTTCATCCATCTCTTTATCAGGCTTCTGAAAAAGCCCCATCTGCGGTGTCGTCCGCCGTGAGGGCAGGGGGGGGCTATACGCCCCTGTCAAAGAACCTGAACGGCACAAGCCTCCCGCCCTTCCTGTTCTCCTTTATGAACGACTTGACCGTGTTCTCTATGCCGATTGGGTCGAGGCCGAGCCTTGCCCTGAGCTCTTCCTGCGTCCCATGCTCTATGAACTCGTCCGGGACGCCGATCCTCTTTACCGGGCACCTTATGCCGTGCTCTTCAAGGAGCTCCAGCACCGCGCCGCCGAAGCCCCCCTGGAGCGCGTTCTCCTCCACGGTCACTATGGCGCCGGTCGACGTGGCGGCGTTCAGGATGCACTTTGCGTCAAGGGGCTTTACGAAACGGCAGTTCACGACCCCTGTCTTTATCCCCTGTCCCTCAAGCCTTTCCGCGGCCTCCATAGCCGGACGCACCATCGAGCCGAGGGCGAGGAGCGTCACCTGCGAGCCCTCCCTGAGTATCTCGGCCTTGCCAAGGGGTATCTCCATCAAAGGCCCTGATGTATCCGCCCCGGCGCACACGCCCCTGGGGTACCTTACGGCCACCGGGGCGCAGTAGCGCGTGGCGGAGTAGAGTAGGTGCCTCAATTCGTCCTCGTCCTTGGGCGCGGCCAGGATGATGTTGGGCAGATGCCTCAGATAGGATATGTCGAAGAGCCCGTGGTGGGTGGCGCCGTCCTGGCCGACTATCCCGGCCCTGTCTATGGCCATCACCACGTGGAGGTTCTGCAGGCAGACGTCGTGGAAGACCTCGTCGTACGCCCTCTGCAGGAAGGTGGAGTATATGGCCGTAACCGGTATGAAGCCCTCCTTCGCCATGCCGGCCGCGAACGTGAGCGCGTGCTGCTCGGCTATGCCCACGTCGTAGAACCTCTCCGGGAACCTCTCGGCGAACTTGTCCAGGCCTGTGCCTTCGGGCATGGCGGCGGTTATCGCGACCACCTTCCTGTTCTCGTCGGCTATCTCCAAAAGCGTTGAGCTGAAGACGTTCGTGTATGACCTTTGGGGCTCTTTTTTCGGCCTGCCGGTGCGCACGTCGAAGGCGGACACGCCGTGGAAGACCGAAGGGTCGCTCTCGGCCGGTCCGTACCCCTTGCCCTTTTTAGTGAGCACGTGGATGAGCACAGGGGCGCCGCCGTAGTTCTTCACGTCGTTGAAGGTCTCTACGAGCGCCGGGATGTCGTGGCCGTCGAGCGGGCCTATGTAATGGAAGCCGAGCCCCTCGAAGAGCATGCCGGGGGTCAGGAGCGTTATGAGGGAGTCCTCCGCCCTCTTGGCTATGCCTATGAGCCTGTCGCCTATCCTCGGTATCGTCTTTATGAAGGACTCGACCTCCTTCTTGAGCTTCGTCGCGAACCTGCCGGTTATCTTGCGGCTCAGGAAGGTGGAGAGCGCCCCGACGTTCTTCGATATGCTCATCTCGTTGTCGTTCAGGACGACTATGAGGTCTTTCTTGAGGTGTCCCGCCTGGTTGAGCCCCTCGAAGGCGAGCCCGGCCGTGAGCGACCCGTCCCCTATCACCGAGATGACCTTGTACGCCCTGCCGTCGAGGTCCCTGGCCACCGCCATGCCGAGGGCGGCGGATATGGATGTGGAGGAGTGCCCGGCCCCGAAGGCGTCGTATATGCTCTCGGCGGGCCTCGGGAACCCGCTTACCCCCCCGAGCCGCCTCAACGTCGGGAACGACCCTCTCCTGCCCGTGAGTATCTTGTGCGCGTAGGCCTGATGGCCGACGTCCCAGATTATCTTGTCCTCCGGGGCGTTGAAGGCGTAGTGGAGGGCTATGGCGAGCTCGACCGCGCCGAGGCTTGAGGCGAGATGCCCCCCGGTATTGGATACCGTATCTATGATGAGGCCCCTGACCTCCTCGGCAAGCCGGGGGAGCAATTCAATGCCGACCGCCTTCAAGTCCCGCGGACCTTCTATTTTTTCGAGCAGTTCTCCCATTAGCGCCCTCTTTCTTTTGTGAGGCAGGGGAATAAAAAAACAGACTCTAATTCGGATACCGCCTGACAGGTTGCTGAAAAATCCCCAAAGTTGTCATTTTATCATCTCTGAGATTCTTCACGGAGCCTGTCCTGAGCTAAAGAGCGAGATTCTTCGCGGAGCTCAAAATGACAAAACGAAGGGATCAGAATGACAGGCTAAAATAATTTTTCCGCAACCTGCTAAATTTCGATAACAAAAAGTTTTACATGCAGAGCTTGGTATGCAAAAGATACATAAAAATACAATAAATACACGCGAATAATGTGCCATCTACACTAATCTATGGACACTTTCCTGGCTAGACTTTTTTCTACGGTATAGCGGTCACAGTCAAGATAATCATCTTCGCCTAATTCATCCGCGTGGACTTGGCTTTATCGTTTCGGTCCTTGCTGGACTTAGGTGCGGCCTTGGTCTTGGCCTCGGCCTTTGTCGTTTTGGCTGGCTGTTTTACATTGCGTTCGCGCCCGCCGTGCGCGTCTAGCGGGTCGCCTTGGCCGTTCCAAAGCAGGCCGGGGCGAGGCATCCGATAGTAAGCCGCATCATCTGCAAAAGGCCGCTCCGCCATAGCGGCATCATTCATGAAACGTCCACGGGCACCAATCAAATACTCCTCAATCATCTCGCAGCACGTCCATTGTCGTTTCAGTCGCTCGGCTACTTCCCCGGTGACGCAACTCCCGCTGAAGGGGTCGAAAACCGTATCGCCTTCGTTCGTCAGCATCCGAATGAAGTACTCAGGTAAGTCAGCAGGGTAGCGGGCAGGATGGGCCTTGATGCCCTTCTCTTGGCAGTAGCGCAAATAGACGCTGTTGCTCTCGGTGTTCGGGATAGCAATCAGATTTGGCGGAATAGCCGCACCGTTATTAACGTTGAACTTATCGCTGATGTCATGGCCGCTCGGCCGTTTCTTGGCCTTGTAGCCCTTCTCTAACAATTCTTTCATGCTCGGACTGTAGGGCTGCAACACGCGCCGATTGCTAGCCTTCGGCCACGGCGTTTTAGATAGCCACCACACGGCATTGATCGCATCCTTCACCCTGATGCGGCGCACCGTCACCCACTCGGCAGGCGTCGGCAGGCGCGATGGGTTCCACCAATAGAAATCTTGCGCCAAGTAAAAGCTGAATTCTTCGCACAGCATAATGAGCAGTTTGAAGTGATACAGGCTACGCGTAGGTGTGCCCGGATTCCATGCCCCGCCAATGTCGATCACAAGGCTCCCGCTGTCCTTGAGCACGCGCTGGAACTGCTTGGCGAATGGTTTGAACCAGTCGAGATAAAGGTCGGCTTCAACGTTTCCGTATTCCTTTTTTCGCACCAGTCCAAAAGGCGGACTGGTCATGATGAGATCAACGCTTCCAGCCTCGGTCGTGCGCAGCACGTCGAGAGAATTCCCCAAAAAAATGCGTCCATTGTTCGTCTCGAGGAAAAGGCGCGGCGCGGTCTGGCTTTCTTTTTTGGACACAGGCATTCCCTCCTTATAGTTCGAGCTTCTTGAGAGTCATCGTGTGGTGTGCTTCGCGGTTGAACGCATCAATTATATGCGCCGGGTTCTCTCGGATGCTGTCGAGGTCAGTGAGGTCAATCATCACAATACAGAGATTCGATTCGGCCATGATCTTATTGGCGTAGCGCCGGGCCTCTGGGCCGATGTCGCCGGTGCTCACAATGACGATAACGTTGCTCTTGAGAAGGTGCGTCAGGCCGACTTCTTTTGCCACGTCATCGAGGGACACGCGGGATGTGTTCTTGCACTGCACCTGCCAGCGAGAGAATACAAGCCGAGCAGACTCGAAAACGAGGTCTACTTCCGCACCGCCCGTGGCCTGTGCGCGTAGGCGAGTGGCGACATAATTCATGTCCAGCAATCGCATGAGCTTGAAGGCCAGAGCTTCAAGCGCCAGCCCACCGATATAGCGATCTTCGGAGTCCAGTTCGACCAAAATCTCGGTAAGTGGTTTGCGCAGCAGATCAAGCAACTTTGGGTCTGTTTGGTCTTTCAATTGGTCGAGTAGTGGAGTAACCACATCTGCAACCAGCTTAGATGTAGGCGCGACCATGAAGGGTTTTGCGCCCCGGCCAACGGTGGTCTTGGTGGCGGTGATGTATCCAGCCTCGACCAGCGTCTTGAGTACCGGTTTCGGTAGGCTCTTCTCCGGGAACTTCACCCCGTAGGTGGCCACCGCCAGTTTTACGATTTCGTTTGCAGGTTGTGGATCGGAGACATTCGTATTAGCCAACGCTAACAGGAAAGCGCGCTGTTCACTCGTGAAGCGCGATAACACACCGAAGTCTGCAGGGTTGGTGCCTAACACGACAGGCAAGCGCAGTTCATCAATTTGCCAACGATCGCCCACGAACACGCCCGCCTTTTCCAGCCACAAGCGCATCATGCTCGGGTGCTTGCCGCCAGATGGGTAGTGAATACCCCGCTCGGCGAGGCCATCGCGCAATGAGGTCAGATTCACCATTTCACCGGCTACGGTCATGTCGCGGATGCATTGTATCATTGCCATGCCCTTGAGGTTCAGCAGGATGTGCCGCGCAAGGGTTTCATACAGCTTGGGTTCGTCATTTTTGAGGGCGTGAAGCTTACGTCCGAAGTCGGTTAGATTGGCATTCTCGTCAATCAGTACGTAGGCTTTCATACCCAGGCGGCAGCTCATCGCCAAGGTTTTCTGGTTCTTTTCGTTTCCACCGCCGTGGGCAGAGAAGAAATGGGCCTGAATCGCAGCTTGTAGCGCTTTCACGTCACCCTCGTGAGTCACAGCAAGATCGAGTAATACAGGAAGCTCGATCTGCGAGGGGGAGAATTCACTGCCGAAAGGCAGGTCGCTGCGTTGTGCCATTTTCTTTTCTTTCTTCTTGTCTTTGTTTTCGCTCTTGGGTTTCTTCATCACGCCTGAGATTCTTCACTTCGTTCAGAATGACAGTCTAAAATAGTTTTTTCGCAGCCTGGATTTTAATGCCTTGGAGGTCTCATTTGTTCCTTGCCACTATGTATCTCGCCACGGCCCTCAACGGATCGGCCGACCCGTCAAAGCCGTCGATGGCCGAGAGCGCCCTATCCACAAGCTCCTTCGCCCTCTTCTTCGATTCAACGAGCCCCAGGAGCGCGGGGTAGGTCGCCTTGCCCTTTTTCTCATCCCCTCCAGTGGCCTTGCCCAGCGCCTCGGCCGAGCCTTCGACGTCGAGTATGTCGTCCGCTATCTGGAAGGCGAGCCCAACCGCCTCGCCGTAGCGCGTAAGGCCCTTCAATTTCTCCTCGTCCGCGCCTCCGAGGATGGCGCCGCATCTCACGGCGGAGAGTATCAGGGCCCCGGTCTTCCTTATATGTATGTATTCGAGCGCCGGGAAAGGGACTTCCTTGCCCTCGGATTCGATATCGACCATCTGCCCGCCTATCATCCCGGTCGAGCCCGCGGCCCTGGAAAGGTCCAGGATCGCCCTCAATACCCTTTCCCTGTCATCAAGCGGGGTCCTGGCCATTATCTCAAACGCGGCGGTCAGGAGCGCGTCGCCGGCAAGGATGGCCGCGGCCTCGCCGAACGCCTTGTGGCAGGTCGGCCTTCCCCTCCTCAGGTCGTCGTTGTCTATGGCCGGGAGGTCGTCATGTATGAGGGAATATGTGTGGACGCACTCAAAGGCGCATGCCGCGTTCAACGCGTCTTCGGTACGGCCGCCCACGGCCTCGCACGAGGCCAGCGCCAGCACGGGCCGGAGCCTCTTCCCACCGGCAAAGAGGCTGTAGTGCATGGCGTTATGGAGGCTCCGAGGGTATTCGTCCTGTCCTGCGAGGAGGTCTTTGAGCCCCCTGTTGACCAGTTCCGTCTTTTCCGCCAAGTATCTTTCAAGGTCCACCGGGGCCTCTCTCAATCCGGCTTACGGATTTATATTTCGACGCCTCGACGCCGCGCCTGATCCCTGGGAGTAAAGGCCAGGCCCGCATTTCAGACGGCTAACGCCGCCGCATGGCGCCGCGATTCGCGAATGGAGCATGATAACAGAACGGCATGGAAAACACAATAATTAGCGGAAACACACACCTGCCCAAGCCGCTTTTACAAAAGGTAGTCTCCGGGTCAACCCCGATAGCGTGCCGGCCGTGTGGAGGAAGCGTCCCCCCTTTACACCCCTTTACACAAAGCCCGCTTTATAGCAAGAAGGCCCCGCCTCAACCCCGATAGCCGGAGATATCCGCCCCCTTCTACATACAAAAACGCCCCCTTTTCATGGAAAAGGGGGCGTTAACGCAAAAACGCAGTATCGATTCTTTTCGTCTCTGAAAATGGAAACTGCCCGAGGTTGAAATTAGCCGGAGACCTTTACTACGTTTGAAGCCTGTGGACCTTTAGGGCCCTGTGTAATCTCGAACTCGACCTCTTCGCCTTCCTTCAGGGTCTTAAAACCCTCTCCGCCGATAGCCGTGTAGTGTACGAATACATCCTCTCCTGATTCCTGCTGGATGAAACCGAAACCCTTCGTGTCGTTGAACCACTTGACTTTGCCTCTTGCCATTCGTGCTCCTCCTTTTTTCTGGAACTCTCTTGCAGCATACAACAAAGGCCGTGGAAGGTTATTGCGGTCCTCCACGGCCCGATTAACCATTACCCACCTGTGTGTATTGCCCTGCAAAACAGTGCGCCACATTAAATTTATGGACAATCCTACCAAGTTAAATAAACCGTGTCAAGCATTTTCTGCAGGGGCGAAACAGGAATTTTCATTTCGTCAAACCGCCCACGGAAACGCGCGCTTTGGCCTCCTCCCTCTTTTTATTATACTCGATAAGCTCGGATAGCTTTACTATCCTTACC
>JACRNN010000109.1 GCA_016234955.1 Deltaproteobacteria bacterium
AGATACCGACGAGGCAAGAGTAGACGCGCAAATCACCGCCAACAACATCAAATATTTCGGCGAACCGGTTTACGAATACGATATGGCCCAGGCGATCGAGGACGGATACATCGCCGCGTGTGAAATCCAGAAAGGCCGCGTGAACCTCGACGATACCGGCATAACCATTGATGAAATCCTTAAACGCAACCCCATCGACGCCATCACCGGTCAGCCGATAACGCGGGAGCAGTTAAAAGAGCGTTACGAAAAGACCCAGTATGAAGACCGCATCCTACTGCCCGACAGGGTTTTTGCCATGTGTCAGGACTTTTTCAGCTACCTTCTTGAGACCGGCGGCCCTGAACAAAAGACCATTATTTTCTGCGCCCGAGACCGACATGCAGACGATATCGCCGCCACCTTGAATAATCTTTATGCGAGATGGTGCGCTGGTAACGGCAACGAACGCCTCGATTACTATGCCTTCAAGTGCACCGCGGCCAGCAGCGGCAATGACCAGCTTCCGGACCTGCGCGCCTCGGCCCGCAGCCACTTTATCGCCACCACGGTAGACCTCCTGACCACGGGCGTAGATGTGCCTTGCGTGCGCAATATCGTTTTCTTCAAGTATCTCAAATCCCCGATCAGCTTCCATCAGATGGTCGGTCGCGGCACGCGCATAGACCCTCCTACAGGCAAGCTGATGTTCAGGGTTTATGATTATACGGATGCGACACGTCTTTTCGGAGAAGACTTCATTACCAGGCCCCCTTCCGGTGGCGGCCCCGGCCCGGAGCCTCTACCGCCTCCCGAGCCTACGGTTATCGTAGACGGCTTCGACGTCCATATTACAGACGCGGGCAGATACATCGTCGCGGACGTGGACGGCAGGGCCATGCCTGTCCCGCTTGAGGAATACAAGGCGCGCCTTGCGGCAAGGCTCGTAAGAGAGGTCCATACGCTCGATGACTTCCGCACCCGCTGGGTTGACCCGCCGTCCCGTCAAGAGCTTATAGACGCGCTTGTGACCTCTGGTTATTCGCCGAACGTTATCCGCATGGTGGACGATAAGGAAGACTACGACCTTTACGACGTGCTCGCCGAGCTTGGGTGGGGCATGAACCCGCGCACACGGCGCGACAGGTCCATGGCGTTCACTTATAAACACGAAGACTGGATAAACGACCTGCCGGGCAAGGCGCCAGCGACGATCAAGGCCATTGCCAGCCAGTTCGAGCGCGGGGGCACGGAGGGGCTTGAAAACCCCCAGATATTCCAGACCCCGGAGGTCAAGGGCGCCGGTGGGCTTGAAGCCCTCAAGGCCGCCGGCAAACCTGCGGAACTGTTACGCGAGACCAAGATGAGGATGTTCGCGGCATGATGGCTGTCGAGACTCTAACCAAGACTGTTTACGCAAAGCCGCTGCCTGAAGGATGGCGGTGGGTCAAGCTTGCGGAACTGTTATTGTCCCTTGAAACAGGGACACGCCCCAAGGGGGGCGCGATTGGTATTGAAAGTGGTATCCCTAGCGTTAGTGCTGAGCACATGACACCCAATGGGACTTTTGACTTTACCACACTGCGCTATGTCCCGGAGGATTTCTACGAGCAGATGCCACATGGTCACATTCAGCATGGAGATATTTTAATTGTTAAAGACGGCGCTACCACAGGAAAGATTTGTATAGTCAGAGAAGATTTCCCATATAGAAAGGCCGTGATTAATGAACATGTTTTTTTGTGTCGCCCCGACACGACGAAGGTTGTGCCGGAATATTTGTTTTATTGGCTTTGGGGAGCTGACGGATATGGTGCCATAAGGTCAAGCTTTCAGGGAGCGGCGATCGGAGGCATAAATCAGGGTTTCGTAAAAACAATCACCCTGCCATTACCACCGCTGTTAGAACAACAACGGATCGTCAGCATACTTCGGGAGCAGATGACGGCTATAGAACGGGCACGGGCCGCTGCCAAAGCCCGCCTCGGTGCATCTGAGGCCTTGCCTGTTGCTTATCTTGGCGAGGTTTTTAGTAAAAGAGTAGGATCAGAAGGATGGCAGACGACACTATTATGGAACCTCTGATTTATTCACGTCAAGGCTAAGGCATCTGTCTATGCGTCACTCGATTAAGGAAAATATGTCGTCGGTTATCGGCGAAGGCGGTGGGTTTTGCCGGTTCCGTGCCGCTCTTTACGCTCCCCGGCGC
>JACRNN010000111.1 GCA_016234955.1 Deltaproteobacteria bacterium
ACCGTTAAAATTCCCCGCAGCTTGGGGCTGGGGTCAAGCGAGCGAATAGAAATAGATACTCCCTTATATATCGAAGATTAAGCGCGGCTTAAGCCTGGAAGAGCTTCAATAACAGAGACTTTAAAACGGCGGAAGGTTTCCGATGATAGTGCGTTGCTGGGGGTCAAGAGGCTCTATAGCCGTCTCGGGCGTGGAATTCACGAAGTACGGCGGGGATACCACGTGCATCGAGGTGACGAGCGCCTCCGGAGACCTAATCATAATAGACGCCGGCACCGGGATAAGGGCCCTCGGGAACAAGCTCGTAAAGGAGCGCAGGCTCAAGATCAACATGCTCCTCACCCACGCGCACTGGGACCACCTCTCCGGCTTCCCGTTCTTCAAGCCTATATACATCAAGGAGAGCGAAATAAGGGTATACGGGCCGCAGCAGACGCAGGACTCGCTCAAGTCCATCATCTCCAAGACCATGGCCTCCCCCTACTTCCCCATAGAGCTCGAGCAGATAAACGCGGACATATCGTTTTCGGGCATGGGGTACAAGGACTACGCCATCGGCTCGGTCTCCATATCGATGGTGCCGCTCAGCCACCCCAACCACGGGGTGGGCTACAGGCTGGAAGAGGCCGGCAAATCGTTCGTCTTCCTGACGGACAACGAACTGTCGTTCCACCACGAATACGGCTTGAGCTACGGGGATTACGTGCAGTTCTGCAGGGACGCGGACCTGCTCTTCCATGACGCGGAGTACAGCAAAGAGGAGTACAAAGAGACGCGGGGCTGGGGGCACTCCGTATATACAGATACCGTGAACCTCGCCCTCGACGCGGGCGTTAAATGCCTGGGGCTCTTCCACCAGAACCAGGAGAGGACGGATAAGGAGGTGGAGAAGATAGAAAAGGAGTGCCGGAGGATGATAAAGGAGCGGGGATCGGAAATGAAGTGCCTTGCCATCGGCGTCGGCATGGAGTTCAAGCTGTGAACATGCATAGCGAGCGAGCGGCCCGCGGCTTGGGCTTATCACGGTAGGATGGGTTGAGCGCAGCGAAGCCCATCAGAAGGCGCTTGTGCTCAATGTGAAACCGATTGTTAGGGCGATTTTCGCACGGCTGGCTTTATCGCAAACACATAAGCCCTTCGGCTTTCGTACTCCACCCCGGGATATGGTTCTCTCTCGATTATCTCTATCTTTTCAAATCCACTGTCCTTTAGACAATTGAAAATGAAATCAGCAGTGAAAAACATGAAGTCTATATCGACTTTCTTACCGAGAAACTCGTCTAAATGGATTGCCTCCTCACCAACGTGGTATGTGAAAAGGAATATCCCACTCGGCTGTAATACACGAAATACTTCACGGAATGCTATCCCTGCTTGTTCTTCCGTGAAGTGAACTATAGCATAGAAAGCCACAACACCAGCTATTGAGTCGTTTTCAAATTCAAGCTCAAGAATATTCCCCTTTAGGAAGTGTATCTCCGGGTGAATTGCTCTTGCCTGTTCCAGTATTTTTTCTGACAGATCCAGCCCTGAGATTTCAATACCAAGGTTTTTCAGGTATTTTGTAGTATTACCGGGACCACATCCGAAATCCCAAACCGGCCTTCTGTCCCCGATCTCTTGCGAGAATCTGTGGAGTATTTCCTGGTCTTTCGGTTTCTTTTCGTGTTCACCAGAGAATGTTTCTGCCCATTCTTTTGCTATCGAATCGTACAGGTTCTCTACTTTGTCTAAATTCTGTCCCATAATCATAGGGCCATAGGATGAGCTGAGGAACGAAGCGCATCGTTCGAGTTATGGGAGCTTCAACCTGCCCCCCCCCTATTCCCTCACCTCCCTGGGCACGCCGGCCCTTGTGGCCTTTCTCCTCAAGTCGCTCAAATCTTCTTTCAGCCCTGAGAGTTTCTCTTCGTCGCCGGGGAGTTCCCGCTTATACCTTTCGTACGTGTCTACGTCTTTCTGCTCGAACACCTGTCCGAACCTCCTGCCGCTTTCAAAGACGCTGATGAACTGCCCCTTTGATTTTATAGAGGTCTCGATCGCGGCTATCTCCGCCTTCTTGCTCGAAAAGGCGTTTGCCCACCACTCAAGCGGCTGGTCTCCGTAGAGGTCTGACGGGACCTGCTCGGCCCCGGGCCCATCTGAAGGCTGAGCCGGCGCCGGCTCCTGCGTCTCCACTCGCTCCTTCTGGGCCGAGCTATGGACCTTCATCCTGTCCCTGTACTCCTCCGGCACGTTCTGGATGCGGTCGGTCAGGTGCACTACTCCGTCCCTGTCCTTCCACTCATATATCTCGGCAAAGGCCATAGACGCGCTCAGGAGCAGAACCGCCGCAACCATCCCTATCGTCATTCTCTTCATATATTACTCCTCTTGATTCCGTCAATTAATATGGAACGGGCAGATGATTTGAGTATAGCCTACCGGCCTTCTTGAGTCAAATACGGCGTTATCATCAAATCCTTGCCGTCGGTCGTCATGGTCACGGCCCCGTCGACGTCGGTCCTGTAGACCTTTGCCCCGGCTTCGCTGTACCGCTTGAGCGCCTCTTCGTGCGGGAAGCCGAATACGTTGTCTCTACCCGCGGACACCACCACATACGAGGGGGCCGCCTCCCTGAGAAACCCGGAGGTGGAAGACCATCTGCTCCCGTGGTGCGGGGCCTTGAGCACGGTCGAGGATATATCCAGCCTCGAAAGCCCCTCTTCGGCCCGCGCGCCTATGTCGCCGGTAAAGAGAAAACTTCTATCCCCGTATCTGATCCTCAACACCACCGAGTTGCCGTTCTGGTCGAACCGGAGGTCCCCCGGAGGATTTTCCACCTCCACGACCGCATCGCCTACGGACACGGCGTCGGTGGATGAATCAACGGTCTTAACAACGACGTCGGCCCTTGAGAGCGCCTCGCCGAGGCCCCCGAGATCCCCGTCGTTATTCCACCAGAACTCCCTCACCTTGAAGTTCTCGGCCAGGAACTTGAGCCCGCCCATGTGGTCGAGCTGTGCGTGGCTCAATACCATGTAATCTATCTTTTTTATCTTCTTGCTCCACAAGAACGGCGCAACGACGCTCTCGCCGACGTCGTAATCGTTGCCGCGTCTGCCCCCTCCGTCCACTACCATCGTCTCGCCACCGGGGAACTCTATGAGGGCGGAGTCCCCCTGGCCGACGCTTATGAACGTGACCTTGAGCCTCTTATCCCTCTGGCTCAACCACCCCCAGTACGCGAGATCGGCCAGAGAGACGAACACGAGGAAGACCGCGGCGTACCTGTAGGCGCGGCCTCGCCTCAAGTTCGCAGCGCACAGGACAAGGGCGTAGAAGAGGGCTATCTCAAAGAGCGTCGGAGTGGAGACCCATACGGACGAATACGGCAGGTCGGCGAAGAACTTGACGATAATTACCGTCAATTCAAATGCCCGGTCAGCCGCCTTGAGGATGATGGATGCGGGCGCGGACCATAACGGATCGAGCGCGGCGTGGAGCATAAGGAGCGGCACTATCATGCCCGTCAGCGGGACGGCGATGACGTTGGCGACAAGCCCTGTGAGCGAAACCCTGTGGAACTGGTAGGCGAGTATCGGAAAGGTACCTATCGACGCGGCCGCCGTGGCGAGGCATGTCGGGAGGACCCTTTTCCGCAGGACGGCTTTTATCCTCCCTTCCTTCTCAAGCGGGAGGTCGCCGCCCTTTTTCCGTTCGAAAAACCCCTTCATCCACGGCTCGAGGTATACGATAGCCCCGAGAGAGGCGAAGGTAAGCTGAAAGGAGACGTCCCATAGCGAGTACGGGGCGATAAGGAGTATGACTATGGCCGATAACGCCAGGGTGTTGAAAAAGTCCCTCCCCCTGTTGATAATGAAGGTGAGGACAAAGGCCGTCGCCATGATGACGGACCTCTGAGTGGAAACCGGCATCCCCGCAAGGAGCCCGTAGAACAACACCGGCGCGAGGGCCATGAGCATCGCGGCCTTGCGTATATTGACGGCGAGCATGACCCTCTCGGACCTCTTGAGGGCGAAGGCGAAGACCCAGTACGAGACAAGGGCCACGACCCCGACGTGTAGCCCGGATATGGAGATAACGTGCCAGGCGCCGGTCTTTATGAACGCGTCCTTGACGTCGCGGGAGATGCCTGCCTGCTCGGAGATTATGAGCGCCTTCAACGCCTCGCCGTTCTTTGCTCCCGAGGCGTCGATTGATTCCCTTATCCGGTCCCTTGCCGCTTCTACGTAGCCCCACGGCCCGCTCTTGCCCTCCCCTGTCTTTATGAGGAGGTTCGGGTTCTTGAGAAAGCCGGTTACGAATATCCCCCTCTGGTTGAGCCACCGCTTGTAGTCGAATTCCCCGGGGTTGCCGTACCTCCACGGCTCCCTGAGCGGGGATAAGAACCTTACCCTGTCCCCGGTCTTGACCGCGGCAGGGGGCCGGCCCTGCACCGTAAGGAACACCGTGCCTGAAGCGTCCCGCCAATCGCCTTCGTAAAATATCCTGCCGGCGCCTATCCTGAGCCGCACCCTCTCGCCCGCGTACTCCGGGTCCTGCAAGACGACGCCCTCAACATCAAAACCTAATTTCGATGAGCCGTCTTTGGCATCCCTGTGTGAGCGCGCCTCTGAGACGAAGTGCCTGATGTGGTTGGCCGGTAGTTCCGGACTTATATACGGCATGATGAAGAGCGCGCCGATGAAGAAGAACGGGGGGACTGCTATGAACCAGTCGAACCGCCGCCCCTTTACGATGGAGAGGATTATCGGGATGGAAGATGCGGCAAGGAGGAGGTAGGCGGCCTCACGGCTAAAGCCGAGCCAGTATGAAAAGACGACCCCCACGGCAAACGCCAGAAAGACCGGCACGAGCGGACGCATACGCCCTCATAGTCGCGGATGTTACCCGCCCAAGTGGAGGGGCGGCAGGGTGCGGAAAAAGTATTTTAGCCTGTCATTCTGAGCCCTTCGCTTTGCTCAGGATAAACTCCGCGAAGAATCTCATGGCTGATAAAAACAACAGATACAAGATTCTTCGTCACCTTCGGTTTCTCAGAATGACAACCTTGGGAACTTTTTCAGCAACTTGTTAGAACCCGGAGGGTATCGGAACATTAAAAGAATGAACCATCCACGGGCTTTAAACCAAGCCGGTGTTCTGAATATTGAAATAGCTTAAAGCGGGTCTTGATTTATCCGGGGATTATTCCACTAACGAGGAAGTGATTTTAACAGGAAAGGGTGTTTTTGTATAGAGAAATATATAGCTGGCTTCGACCGGAACCTCTTATTGCAAGACGAGGTGTATTTTTTCCATACTCCGCTCTATCCGTTGCCGGGCCTATCCGGGCCCTTGAGCCTTTTTATCGCAACGGCTATCTTCTCGGTTATGCCGGGGACCTTCATAAGCTCCTCCAAAGAGGCGTTCACTATGCCGTCAAGGTCGTTGAACCTCTCAAAGAGGGCCTGCCTCTTCTTCTCCCCGATGCCCGGCACCGTGTCGAGGACGGAAGATATCCCCTTGGAGCGCAGAGTCCTGTGGTATGAGACGGCGAACCTGTGCACCTCATCCCTTATCCGCCGTAAAAGGAGGTCCGCCTTCGACCCTTCCCTGAGCAATATCGGGTCCTTGACGTTGGGCCTGTAGACCCTCTCGCCCTTTGCCCGGATTATGCGCCCCGGCCTTCTCTCCCCCTCGTCGCGCTCCTTGGCGAGCGCGGCGGTCTCCACGCCCTTTATGCCGAGCGTATCGAGCACCTTGAGCGCCACGTTGAGCTGGCCCTTGCCCCCGTCCATGAGTATGAGGTCCGGCGGAGCCGCCTTTGCTGTCTGTACCCCCTGCCCTTCCTGCCGCGCCTCTTTTCCGTACCTCCTTGAAAGCGCCTGCTCCATCATCGCGTAGTCGTCCGGGCCCTCGATCCCCTTTATCCGGTAAAGCCTGTAGGAGCCCTTGTCCGGCTCGCCGTTCCTGAATACCACCATCGCCCCAACGGCGAGCGTGCCGCCGATATTCGATATGTCGAAGGCCTCTATATTGACCGGGGGCTTATCGAGGCGTAGCCTCCTCTTGAGCTCATCGACCACGCCTTGCCTCCCGGCCTCGGCCTCCCTCTTCTTGTTGAAGGCCTCCAGGGCATTGGACTCCGCCATCTTGAGGAGCCTCAGCTTATCCCCCCTCCGCGGCGCGGCTATGGAGACCTTCCTCCCCTTTTTCTCCGTAAGCCACTCCCTTAGCACCCCGGCGTCCTCTATCCTGATGGGCAACACCGCCTCATCCGGGATGTACCTCTCCCCGCGGTAGAACTCCGTCAGGAAAGATGAGATTATCTCCTCATCCGGCAGGCCGCTATCCTCGAAGAAGTAGGGGTTGCCGCCGACGAGCCTGCCCTGCCTTATGAGAAGCGTCTGCACCGCTATGGCCGGGCCCTCGCGCGCCAGGGAAAAGACGTCCTGGTCCACCCCCCTGTGAGTTACGACCTTCTGCTCCTCCAGCATCTCCTCTATGGCGCTTATCCGGTCCCTGAACCTTGCCGCCTTCTCGAAGTCGAGCGTTGCGGCGGCCTCATCCATCCTCCCCTTGAGAAGCCTTACAAGCTCCCTGTTCCTCCCCTCCAGGAACATTATCGCGGAATCGACAAGCTCGCGGTACGCCCCCTCGGATATAAGCCCCACGGCGGGGGCCGGACAGAGGCCCATCTGGTAGTCGAGGCACGGCCTGGTCCTGTTCCTGAACACGGCGTCGCCGCATACGCGGAGAGGGAATACCCCGCGGATGAACTTGACGGCGTCCCTTACGGCCCGGGCCGAGGTGTAGGGGCCGAAGTACCTTGAGCCGTCCTTTTTGACCTGCCTTACCACGAGTATGCGGGGGAACCTGTCCCTGACGGTTATCTTTATGCTGACGTAGGTCTTGCTGTCCTTGAGGCGGATGTTGTACCTGGGCTTGTGCTGTTTGAGGAGCGTATCCTCGAGGAGGAGGGCCTCTTTCTCGTTGGCCGTGACTATGCAGTCGATGTCCTCGACCCTTGATGCGAGGAACCTTACCGCGTACCTGGTGTCCCCGGTCTTCTGGAAATATGACCTCACCCGCGCCTTGAGGTTCTTGGCCTTCCCGATATAGAGGACCTCCGAGCCCTTCCCCTTCATCAGGTAGACGCCTGGGGCGACGGGCAGGTTCTTGAGTCTCTCTTCGATATCGCTCATGAGTAATATTATTGCACAATATGCGGACGGGATACAAATCTGGGGGGTTGAAATAAGAAAGGCCGCCCCTGCCTTTCAGGCAGGGGCGGCCCGATATTTCACACGTCCGTCAGGAGACGCCTGCTAAGACTTCGCCCTCTCCAGGTACTTCCCCTCCTCGGTATCGACCCTTATCACCTCTCCGACCTCGATGAAGGGCGGCACGTTGACCACAAGGCCGGTTTCGAGGGTGGCGGGCTTCTGCGAGGACGTGACCGTGGCCCCCTTCATGTTCGGGGAGGTGTCCACCACCTTGAGCTCCACGACCTTAGGCGGGGCTACTCCGACCGGAGTGCCGCTATAGTACTCTATCATGAACTTGATGTTCGGCGTCAGGAAGTAGACGTTGTCGCCGAGGACCTCCGCCGTAAGGGCCACCTGCTCGTACGTCTCGCTGTTCATGAAGTGGTAATCCGTGCCGTCGTTATAGAGGTACTCCATCTCATGCTGCTCAAGGAGCGCCCTCTCGACCTTGTCCTCGGAGCGGAACCTGTTCTCCACGCTCGATCCGGTCTTGAGGTTCTTGAGCTTTGTCTGCACCATCCCGCGCCAGTTGCCCGGCGTTATGTGCTGGACGGACATCACCCTGTACGGCTCGTTATTGTAGAGGATGGTCGTCCCCACTCTCAGCTGTGTCGCGGATATCATCGTCTTGAGGCGCTCCTTCTGAAAATTTTAGTATTTCCTTCGGATATCATTCCTCGAAGCAGGCATTCCAAGCTATGGGCGTAAGTTCATTCTGATACCCCGGAGCTTGCCCGAAGGTGGTTCATTTACAATTATAACACAGGCACTTGCGCATTTACACGCCTTTTCTTGAAGCTCCCCGCAACAGACTGCGGGGAGCTTCGACATGTAAGGAAGTACCTTTTTCTATTCGCTCGCTTGACCCCGCGGCTTTTCCGCGGGCTGGGCGCTCGCCATGCATGTTCATCCGACGTGCTTTTTTACGTACGGGGCGGTATTCTTCGCGTTCAGCTGTTCGAAGTATAGGTCGAACCTCGATTCGAGCTCCTTGCATATCTTCTCCCTGCGCGGCTCGTCGATGGTCCATATCCTCTCCTTGAACGGGCCGAACCCCTTTTTCCGCGTCTTGTATATGAACTGTTCCTCCGTGTCAGCGGCCTTCTTCTCGTCGGAATGCTTCTCTATCAGGTGCCTGTATATATCGTCCCTGAGCGGAGCCGGGAACGCGGGACTGTCGTAGACCATGTTCTGGAAACCGGTAGCCAGGTGCACCTCGACCGCCCCCCTCTGAACAAACATGTGGAAGGCCTCGTCCGGGAGCGTGGAGGCGCCGTGCTGTACGACCCCGCCGAGCCCGTAGGACGCGCGCGCCGCCTTTGAGAGCCGCTCTATGGTGTCGAAGTCGACCTTTACCCTGGCTATGGTGCCGTCCGGGAGCACTACCCCGCCGTGGGACGTGCCGGTCTGGATGCTTATCTTGCTTATCCCCTTGAGCCCCTTGGGCAGTACGCCCAGGAACCCGTCCATGAAGGCCCGGATCTCCTCCTCCGTGGAGTTCTTGCCCCCGACCTCCCCTATCTCGCCGCCCACGGATACGGTAACCCCCTCCGGCTCGTTGCCCCTTATGTACTCCGTAAGGAGGGCCGTTGTCTCGAAGTTCGGCCTCTGTTGCTCCCTGACCTCGGGCTTTGAGAGGTCCACGAGGGTGGACGCGTCTATGTCTATGTTGTAGAAGCCGGCTTCGATGGCCTCTTTTATCAGTTTTTTAAGCCCCTCTATCTCCGTCTTCCTGTCCCTGGTGAAGTTCTTCTCGCTTACCTGGAAGTGGTCCCCCTGGATGAAGACCGGCCCCCTGAAGCCCTCCTTGATTGCCGCCGCCAGCACGCACGCCGCATACTCCGCCGGGCGCTGGCCCGTGTAACCTATCTCGCTCTTGGCTATCTCGAATATGAACGCGCCGGCGTTGTTCCTTTTGGCGGACCTGAAAAACGCCCTCGACGTATCGTAGGTAAGCCCCCTGATGTTGACCGCCGGCACGGTGAAACCGCCGCACTCGCCCCTGCCGACCGCATCATAGAGGTCGTGTATGGAAGCGGCCCTAACGCCGAGCGCACCGGCGATGAGGGTTATCAGCCGCCTCGACTCCTGAAGCACCTCCCTGTCCGCGCTGAATACGGCGTTGAAGATGACGGCGTCGATGGCCGCGCCCCTGAGCGCCTTTTCATCGACCACCTCCACGCCCCCGCCCTTCTGCTTCACGGCCCCTTTGATGCAGTCATAGACCGCTCCAACCGATTTAAGCTCCATGGCTTCTCCTTTCGTTATCTTCCGTCGTTACGTTAAAAGAATAATCCCGGCGTTGAAGCTCCCATTGGCCCAAGTTGCGGGCCTCGCGCTCGCTATGCATGTTCAGGACCCGGCGCGGGGCCTGCCGTAATAAAAGCCGTAAAGCCTCTGGGGCGGGACCCCCATGAAGTAGAGTATCAGCGTCAGCCAGTTCCAGATCGTATTCTTGAGTATCCCCCTCTCCTCCCACCTCCTCGGCGAGGTGACGACGCTTCGCTCCAGGAGCGTCAACCTCCCGAGCCTGCGGAGCCTCCTGACGCAATCGACGTCCTCCATCAACGGGAGAGCGCCGAAACCGCCGGCCTTGAAAAAGCCCTCCCTGCGGACGAATATGGCCTGGTCTCCGTAGATGAGGCCGAAGAGACGGAACCGGGCCGTCGCCATCCGCTCTATGACGCGGTAGAAGGCCCTCCCTGAGCTTATCCTGAGCCTGAAGGCGCCGCCAACGACCCTCTCGTCCCCCATCGCTTCACGCACGGACTCTGCCCAGCCATCCGGCAGGACCGTGTCCGCATGGAGGAAGAGGAGCGCGTCCCCCTCGGCGCCGAGGGCGCCGCAATCCATCTGCGCCCCCCTTCCGGGGGCGGACCTGACCACAAGGGCGCCAAGCCCGGCGGCAACGGCGCGGGTGGAGTCAATGCTTCCGCCGTCGGCCACTATCACCTGGTGGCCCTCCCCGATCGAACGAACCATCGCCTCAAGGTTGGCGGCCTCGTTAAGGGCCGGTATTATGACGGATATCTTCACGGGCCGCAGCTATTAACAGCTTACTGAAAAACTCCAAATTCACGTCAGGCTGCTCAAAAAGCTCCAGATGCAAGAAGTCGAGGAGTGAGGAATGAGGCGTACTTCTTCCGTACGCCGCAGTGACGAACGACGATGACGACACAGCAGATGGGGCTTTTTGAGCAGCCTGCTAAGATATCACCTGCCTTATCAGCGCTAAAAGCTCCCTGGGCTCAAAGGGCTTCAATATATACGGGCATTTCGTCCTGGAGAGGAACTCCTTTATGTCCTCGCTGAATACGTCCCCGGTAAGGACGATTACCCTGTTCTTAAGGTAGTTGTACTTCTTCAGCACGCTGTCATAGAGGTCGAGCCCGCCTATGCCCGGCATCTTCATGTCGGTGATGATGAGGCTGTACTTGTCGCGCTCGAGCATGTCGAGCGCCTCCCTGCCGTCCCTGGCGGTCTCCACCGCGAACCCCTCCCTCATAAGGATGTCCCTGAGGGTCTCCCTGATCGACTTTTCGTCGTCTACTATCAGCACCTTCTTGCCGGCGGTGAAGTTCCAGGTCTTCCCCCCGGTATCCACGATGCCCTTCACCTCCATCCACTGGGCCTTGTTCACCACGGGCAGCTCTATGGTGACGGCCGCGCCGCCCTCGTCCGGGCAGGATATGTCGATAGTGCCCCCGTGCTCGGTCACTATGCCGTGGGTGATGGAGAGCCCGAGGCCCGTGCCCTTGCCGACCTCCTTTGTGGTGAAGAACGGGTC
The DNA here is from genome assembly GCA_016234955.1 of Deltaproteobacteria bacterium. Classification (GTDB taxonomy): domain Bacteria; phylum Desulfobacterota; class GWC2-55-46; order GWC2-55-46; family GWC2-55-46; genus JACRLF01. The sequence goes on from JACRNN010000111.1 coordinate 11,041, forward strand.
GAAGACCTTGTTGACTATCTCCCTGGGTATGCCGGGGCCGTCGTCCTTGAACGTTATCTCTATCCCGCCGCGCTGCTTCCTCGTCCTTATATGGAGCGTCCCCCTGCCCCTTGACGCGACCATCGCGTCCTCGGCGTTGTTGATTATATTTATGAAGACCTGCTGGAGTTGGAACGGGTCCACCATCGTCCCCGGAAGCTCCGGGTCGAGGTCGAGGGTGGCCTGGATGTTATTCGACCTCAGGGAATAATCCCTCATCTCAAGCGTGTGCCTGATCAGTTCGTTGATGTTATGGAAATCCCTCTCGGTCTTCTTCGCCCTCGCGAAAGTAAGGAGGTTCTGCACTATCTTGGCGGTCCTGAGCGACTCGTGGTATATCTTGCGGAGCTTCTCTTTTATATCCTCGAGCTTCCTGTCGCCGGGCAGGTCCATGAGTATCTGGGAAAAGCCCATGATGCCCATGAGCGGGTTGTTCAGCTCGTGCGCTATCCCGGCGACGAGCTTTCCCACGCTGCTGAGCTTTTCCACGTGCAGGAGCTGCTCCCTGAGGAGCTTCTCCTGGGTGATGTCCCTG